>JAKURV010000024.1 GCA_022452035.1 Acidimicrobiales bacterium
CATGTGGCCGAGCTGGCTACCGGCTGGATGACTGAGAACGCAGACGTTGTTGCCGGCTGGATTGCCGAAGCAGCAGCCACTACCAGTTGGGCAGAGACCTACGCCCTCGCCGAGCCGACGCACATCCGACAGACCTGCGCTCCGGCCATCGCTGCCCTCCCCATGTGGGTTGCGCGAGACACCGGGATGTTCGGTGAACTGAACCTCACGACCGAATGCGTTCAGATCGGTAGTGGCCCGGAAACTGCGGCGGCCATGGCTGCAGGTGAGGTCGAGATTGCGACCAACATCTACAACAACATGATCCCGCTGGTCGCTGGCGGATTTGATGTTGTCGGCTGGTATCAGCAGTTGGAGGTCAACCTCTTCGACGTCATCGTTGATGTCGACTTCCCAGTTCCGGAGGGTGCCGATTGGAAGGAAGTCATGGCGGCCCTCGACGGGACTAGCGTCGGCGTGGTGGCCCGCGGAGCCGCCGCTGAGGACCTGGCCCGCGAGCTCATGCGGCTTGCTGGTCTCGATCCTGAGAACCAGACCTACGTCGCCGTCGGACTTGACCCGCTCTCAGGACTGGTCAGCGATACGACGCAGTGGACGGTCACCTTCGATCCGTTCATGGTCATCGCAGGGCTGCAGGGCCTCGGCTACCAGCCGTTTGCCCTGATGGAGAACGAGGGACCGTCGAGTCTCCACTGGCCTGGCCTGAGCCAGACGTCCTTCCGGGGCTATGTCGAGGAGAACCCGGATGTCATCTGTGCCTTCTCGGCTGGTTTGAACCGGGCTGCGGCGATGATCGCCGACCCGGCCAACCTGGAGGCGGTCGTAGACATCGCGCTTGACAACCTGCCGATGGACAACCGGGGCTTGGTGACGGCAATCGTCTCGAAGTACACGGACAAGTTCAGCCTGACTGGAAAGGCCGACCGGGACATCATCTCCACCATTGGTGAGTTGTCGGTAGAGGTGGGCAAGGCAGAGAGTGTCCTGACAGCAGACGACCTCATTCTCGAGCCCAGCTGCTGATCGGATAGGCACTACATACCTGAACACCTGGGGGCCCGGCGTTAATGCCGGGCCCCCTAGGTGCCAGTATCCAGGCTTCTTGATTCGAATCTGAGCTGCACATGCCAACTCCCGCGGTCGGGTTAGAAGACGTTTCGCTTGTTTTCGGGGCTGAAGATGACACCTCGGTTCTTGCCTTGGACACGGTGAGCCTTGAGATTGGAGCAGGGGAGTTCGTCGCAATCGTCGGGCCTAGCGGCTGCGGGAAGACGACAATCCTTAACCTCCTCTCGGGTCTGATCCCGCCCACTGCGGGCACTGTGAAGCGAAACGGGCAGGAGGTCGACGGACCAAGCCGAGACATCGGATACATGCTGGCCCGCGCAGCCTTAAGCCCATGGCGTAGTGCGCGGCGCAACGTCGAACTCGGCCTTGAGATCCATGGGGTGAATCGTCAGGAACGTCGGCGCCGCGCTGAGGAACTTCTCTCCCTGCTCCACCTCGACGGCTTTGCCAACGCCTTCCCGAGCCAACTCTCCCAGGGAATGCGACAGCGGGTGGCGATTGCGCGGACACTTGCTATCGAACCCGCCCTGTGGTTATTAGATGAGCCCTTCGGGGCACTCGATGCCCAAACAAGAATGGCCGTCCAGTCGGAGTTCGTCGGCCTGTGGGAACAGTCGGAAGGATCGACAGTGATCCTCGTTACCCATGACCTAGAGGAAGCTGTCCTGCTTGCCGACAGGGTCATCGTGATGACCGCACGCCCGGGTCGGATTAAGAGTGACACAGCGGTCGATCTACCAAGGCCCCGAGTCATTGACGAACTTCGATTTGACGACCAGTTCAGAGAACTCGAGCACCAAATCTGGCAGGAATTGCGCGATGAGATCATCTGACGAAGAGAGAGAAACTCAGGCCCACAGTGCCGGACGACTACCCATCCGGTTCGACGTCAATAGCCTGGACCTGAAGCGCTCTCCCGCCAGGAAGGTGCTGGACCGGGTTGACCTTCCAGTCCAGGCTGTGCGCCTGATCCTCCTCGCCCTGATCCTCTGGGTGTGGCAGAGCGAGAGGATCTTCGACGGTGTGTCGCTCCTCGGATTCGAGATCTTCCCAGAGATCCCCGCTCTCTTTCGAGGTACACCCAGCGGGGTGTGGGACTACATCTCCAAGACCTGGGATGACAGCGTGTTCTGGGGAGACGTCAAGGTCACCTCTCTTGAGGCACTGCTCGGGTTCGTCTACGGGTCGAGTGCAGGCCTGGTCGTCGGGCTACTGCTTGGAAGGTTCCGACGACTAGCTCGCATCTTTGCTCCATTCCTCATCATCACCAACGCCGCACCGAAGGTCGCGTTCGCTCCGATCCTCATCCTCTGGTACGGCGTGGACATCGGATCCAAGATTGCTCTAGCCACGATCATCGTCTTCTTCATCGTGCAGATTCCCGTTCAGGCCGCTGTCGGTGGGATCGATCCCGATCTGGATACCGTGGCCTCCTCGTTGGGCGCCAGCCAACTGCAGAAATTCCGTTTAGTTGTCCTACCAGGGATTCTCGGACCCCTCTTTGGAGCACTTCGTCTCGGGTCCATCTATGCGATTCTCGCTGCAGTGTTCGGCGAGTTCATCGCTTCGAAGCGAGGACTTGGCCAGCGACTGATCACGGCAAGCAACCAGTTCAACTTTGGGGCTGCGTTCGCCCTGATCCTCATCCTCGCCTTCTTGGCCCTCCTCTTCAACTTCGTCATGGGAGTCCTTGAACGTCGCTTGTTGAGATGGCAAGACGACGGTGGAAAAGGAAGCGTCATCTCCCTTTAGACAGACGAGAGGCTCGGACCCGATCGGGTCTTAACGAGCCCAGACCGGATGGCACGATGAGCCCGGTCGAGAACCGCCTCAGTTTCGATTTCCCGCTTCGGAGTGGAGGCCTGGTTCGGCCACATGAAATTTCGCGACGGTTCCAGCGTTTACCTGACCGCCGTCGATGACCAGCGTGTGTCCTGTGATGTAGCGGGCTTCGTCGCTTGCGAGGTACACAGCCGCGCCCGCGATGTCGCCGACTTCTCCAGCAATCCCTAGTGGCGATTTCGACTGGATTACTGCCGCTGCTTGTTCCAGATTGCTGTGGTCGCCAGTCATAACATCAGCGGTCATAGCGCTGACTGTGTTCCCGGGGGCGATGGCATTGACTCGGATCCCATGGGCCGCCATCTCGGATGCGACGGTTTGGGTAAGGCCGATCACGCCGCGCTTCGCAGTCGAATAGGCGTGGGGACCAAGGCCGCCGGTGATACCCGCAATGCTCGACGTGTTGATGATGCTGCCAGACCCCTTGGGAATCATTACGCGAGCAGCGTGTTTCGAACCAAGGAACGCTCCCGTCAGCAGGACGGAGATGGTTCTCTCCCAGTCCTCGACCGAGGTGTCAGCGATGGACCCGACTGCACCAAGGATGCCAGCATTATTGAACATCACGTCCAGTTGGCCCCACCGAGCGACAGCCATGCCAACCGCTGCTGCCACATCGTCTTCCGACGTCACATCGGTCAATGCGAACGCCGCCGAGTCGCCGAGTTCAGCGGCAAGGGATTCGCCGATTTCCTGTTGGATGTCCGCGAGAACGACTGACGCACCCTCGTCCACGAACCGGCGCGCTGTTCCGGCGCCGATGCCGCTCGCAGCGCCGGTTATGACGGCAACCATGCCGTCCAGGCGACCCGACATCTGATCTCCTTGCTACTCGTCGTTCTTTCGCTGTTGCAGCCCGTGTCCGGGCACCGGCCTCAGGATCCTGGGAGTTGGTTCTGGAAGGTGGCAAGGTCGAAGTAGTCGCGCCAGAGGCTGATCTCCCCGTCCGTTACCTCAAACATTCCAGCGACCTCGAGCTCAACCCACCCGTGAGCCATCTCGAACCGATCAAGTCGTTCATTGAATACCAAGTTTCCTTCTGCTGCGCTTCGCAACACCGGCCATTCAACCGTTAAGCAGGAGCCAAGCAGTGGTTCGAGGATGTCAAGGACAGCCACTTTCCCGTGGACCTTGCCAATCGGGACGTTGTCGTATTCGCACTGGCTCGAAAGGTGGGCGACAGCGGCTGCAGCGTCGCGTCGCTCGATCGAGGCGATAAAAGAAGACACGACCTCGGTCGGAGTATTCGTCACTGCATGACTCCTTTACGGTTCCGGAACCGGACTACACGGACCTTATTGTCGAAGTTCCGCAGGAACTAACCGAATGGTTATTTCTTTTCATCTTTGCGAGATAGGTTGCCCCATTGTTGGTGGAACCAAAGGAGCGGTCCATGGATGTTCTGGAGGCCATCTACACAACTCGTGCAATGAGGCGCCTCTCAGCCGATCCCCTGCCCGAAGGCGTGGTACCGGAACTCTTTGACGCAGCGATACGCGGACCGTCTTCGGGCAATCAAATGAGACTCAGATTTCTCTGTGTCACCGACTTGAAACTTCGACAGACCATCCAGAGGATCTACCGAGAGTGTCTCGATGAGTTGAACCAGACCCGCTACGCCGACACCCAGTCGATGCTGGCTTCAGGAGACCAAGAAGATCCGGCCTATCAGCAGGTGTTCGCGATCGACCAGTCCGCCCAATGGCTGGCCGACAACCTTGATCAGCCGCCAATGTTGATCTTCGTGTTCGGCCATGCGGGGGGTGAGACAACGACGCTTCCCTGTCTATGGAACCTTTGCCTGGCCGCTCGGGCAGAGGGTCTAGGAACGGCAATCACGACATTGCTCAAGGTCCAGCGGGCGAGAGTGGAGGAGTTGCTGGGGCTTCCACCCGACGGCCCCTGGCAGATGCACGCCATGGTTCCAATCGGCTACCCACTCGGACGGTGGGGTGTAGCCCGACGGAGGCCGGCCAATGAAGTGGTGTACTCCGAGCAGTGGGGTGCACCGGTTACTTGGACGGTCGATGAGCCCTGCTTCTCCGGCGACGAGAACAGAGTCGGCTGAACCACATCTAGAGTCGACACATGGCCGAAATCCCAGAGGTTCAGCGGCTTATCGATGTCCAGGAGATCATCGGCCTGACCATCGCGTACTGCTGGGCATTGGACAGCAGGAAATGGCATGAACTCGAGTCAATCTTCGATCCCGACGCGGAAGCGGTCCTGGGTCGGACCAGGGTTAGTGGCCTAGAAGCTATTAGCGAGCATTGTCGGAGGTCCCTTGAGGTACTAGACGTGAGCCAGCATCTGGTCGGCAACCATCAAGTTTCCTTGGAGTCGGACCTTGCAACGTGTCGGTGTCAGGTGATCGCCCAACACCGGCGTGACGGAGCCCCCGGGGGGTCGTCTTGGCTTATAGGCGGGACTTATGAGGATCAACTGCGAAGGACAAAGGCGGGTTGGCGAATATCGCGTCGTGTCCTGAGCATCGCCTGGGCTGAGGGGAACCGCGACGTCCTGGGTTCTACCTAACCAAGAGGCTGTTGAGCATCGAAAGCGATCCCATCTCTGAGGACTGCTTTGATCCCGTCAATCGCCAATCGCTGACCCTCAAGGTCTTCGATAAACGCGTCGGTGAGTCCCACCGTGAGCGTCTTCATGAGACCATCGATCAGCGGACCTGACTTCTCGCCTATCTCCCCAGAAGCGATGCCGGCCGCCACCAACTCCGCGACGAACCGGTCGCGTATCGGCCATCCCCTTGCTTGTAGACCATCGCGCAACTCCGGAACGCGCTGGGAGTCGATTCTGTACGAGGCGAGAAACTTGGCGAGAGTTGGATCATCGCGATTTAGCGCATGTGCTGTCTCAAGCATCATTTCCAACTTGCCGACCATTGTCTCTTGACCTTCGAGAGCGATAGCAAAGCGCCGGTACACGTACTGATGAGCCTCTTCCTCGACAGTGCAGAAGATGTCGAGTTTCGATGAGAAATAGTGGTAGATCGCGCCTGTGGTGATACCCGCTTCATTGGCAACCATCCGGTTAGTGGTGCCCTCATAACCGTGATCGCCAAAGCATCTTCGGGCCACGTCAATCAGACGACCACGAGTTTCTGCCGAGTCGGTATCCGGTGGCCTACCGAGCTTTGTCATCTTGGGGGTCACGATTTTCAGCGTAATGGCCTGTATCACTAGGCCCTGAGCCCGCGCCGAATATACCGATCGATTAGATTTCTTGTCGTGGAGGTCTCCCTCGAAGAATTCACTGCTGAGGCTGAGGCGTGGTTCGAGGAGAACGCTGAGAGGAGACCTCGGGGTCCAGCAGATGAGGAACCCTCCGGGGGAACCGGGGCGTTCAGCGTGGCGGTGTTCCACGCTCTTTCAGAAACTGAAGAACGGTTACTCCTCGAGGATCTGAAGTCATGGCAGCAGCGAAAGGCGCTAGTCGGCTACCACGCCATCTCATGGCCGATATCACAAGGAGGCTTAGGCCTCAGTCGAGAGCACGCCCAAGCATTCTCTTCTCTGGAACGACGCTTTGAAGTACCGGCGCGACACGAGTCATTCAGCGTCACAACTGGACTGGTAGCCCCCACGGTAAACCTGCTTGGTACAGCGTGGCAGCGTGACGAGTTCGTCTCCCGTTTCCTCTCAGCCCAAGAATTGTGTTGTCAGTTATTTTCAGAACCTGGGGCGGGGAGCGATCTGGCAGGACTCGGATGCAGGGCGGAAAATGATGGCGATGAGTGGATCGTCAACGGTCAGAAGGTCTGGAGTTCTGGAGCGCAGTTCTGCGAGTGGGGCGAACTGATTGCCCGGTCCGATCCCACTGCCCCAAAACATCGCGGAATGACAGCATTCCTGGTCCCAATGGACTCTCCGGGCATTGAGATTCGACCGATTCGACAGATGAGCGGAGGGTCCTCGTTCAACGAGGTCTTTTTCGACAACGTCAGAATTCCCGACTCGTTACGTCTCGGAGCTACCGGCGATGGGTGGAACGTTGCATTGACGACACTCGGATTCGAACGAGACAAGTCAGATACCGGTGAAGCCGGCGGAGCTGCGCGAACGGGCGGATCATGGGATCAACTCCTTGCCACGGCGAGAACCACAGGATCCACTAACGATCCGGTGATCCGGCAACACCTCATGCGTGTCTACAGCCACGTGCAAGTCGAGGGCTACCTCAACCGGAGGGCAGCTGACCTGCGAAGTGGCGGAACACCCGGCCCAGAGGGATCGCTCGGGAAGTTGATGTGGACCGAGGGAATGAATCTGATCTCAGAGGTGGCTTGTTGCGTGTTGGGCCCGAAGTTGATTGCCGATACTGGCGAGTGGGGTACGTATGCCTGGACCGAACACGTCCTTGGAGCCCCTGGATACCGGATCGCCGGTGGATCAGATGAGGTACAGCGAAACATCCTGGGAGAACGAGTCCTCAAACTGCCAGGAGAGCCCCGGGTCGACAAAGGCCTGGCCTGGAAGGACATTCCCCGTTGATCAGTGGCGGCTAGAGCTCCCCATCTAGACCACCTGATAGAACTAACCGGACAATTACTTTGACGGAGGTATCCCATGGATCTTGGGCTGGTCGGGAAGAGGGCGCTCATCACAGGGGCGACCAGAGGAATTGGTCGCGCAATTGCAGAATCGCTCCTCGCCGAAGGCGCAGCAGTAGCCATCTGCGCCCGCAACGAGGACGAGGTCCAAGACGCCGTCGCTGAGTTAAGTAAGGCCGGGAGCGCGTTCGGAGTCGCTCTAGACGCGTCGGACGTCGCCGCGGTGGAAACCTGGGTCGCAACGTCTGCGGATGCCCTGGGAGGAATAGACATTTACGTCCACAACACTTCGGCAAAACCTCAAAAAGAACTTGCCGACTGGGTCAAGAACTACGAGGTCGACCTGCGGGCCCTTGTCGCCGGGGTCACAGCGTCACGGTCCGCTCTTGCCGACGGAGGCGGGTCGCTCATCAGCATTGGCACCACTGCAGTAGCTGAACATTTTGCGAACGGCTCCGGTAGTTACAGCGCGTTCAAGGCTGCTGTGACCAACTGGACGCTCGGACAAGCCCAGGTACTAGGTGCAGAGGGCATCCGGTGCAACGTGGTTTCCCCGGGGCCAGTCTGGGTTGAGGGTGGGGATTGGGACGCCATCAGTTCCGCAAAACCCGAGTTCTTCGAAGCCACGCAGCAAGCCCATCCCCAAGGCGAGTTGGGCACGGTTTCCGATGTGGCATCCGTAGTCGCTTTTCTTGCCGGTGATGTTTCTCGCCACATCAACGGAGCCAACATCACTGTTGACGGCGGGTTCCTCAAGCGGGTCGACTACTAGACGCCGCAGCCAGACCAGAGGTTGCCCTTGTGACGAAAACCCTGACGGATCCAGTGCGCCGCTGTAGAGCGCATCTAGTCGCAGGAGGCCGATTTCACGACATCGACTTCGCCCGACGTGAACTGCTTGCCCTTCTAGCCGAGCATGACCATGTTCGGACCACGGTCTCCTCTGACTGGGAAGACTCGGAAGAACTCCTATCGAGCGAATTCATCATTAGCTACACCTGCGACGTGAGGCCCTCGAAGAAGGCTCAACACGAGATTCGGTCCTGGCTTTCTCAAGGGGGTCGGCTTTTGGCCTTACACGGCACAAATGCCGCACTTGAGTTCGGGGGACCACGAGGGGTCGAAGCCCCGCGTTGCTTCCCAGATTGGGCTGAGACTCTCGGAAGCCAATTCGTCGCCCATCCTCCCATAGCTCCGTATCTCGTCGAGATGTCTCCAGGCAGTCACTGGTTGACAGCCGGCATCGACCCATTTGAGGTCGACGATGAGTTGTATTTGATGGAATATCCCGATCGGGACTCTCTCGAGGAACTGATCTACACGCGCTGGCGGGGGGAGGCTCCCTCGTTCGCGGAATCGGACTGGCAGGACGGTCCCGAAGACCACCTCATCCAGTACCTACGCCCGATTGACGAAGGAGCAGTTCTCTACAACACCCTCGGACATTGTCGCGGCCACTGGGACATGCAGCCGATCAGTGACTGGTACCCCAAAGTCGAGAGATGTTCCTGGGACTTGCCGCAATACTACGAGTTGCTCCGCCGAGCGATCAGGTGGGCGATGGAGTGCGCGAAATGACTGGCCCGTTTGAAGAACCAATCGCAGAACCCTCTGCTGAAGTCCTCAGGGATCTCCATCGAAGAATGGTTCGCATCCGACTCTTTGAGGAGGCAGCTGGTCGACTTTTCGAACAGGCGCGAATACCTGGCTTCATCCACCTCTACGTGGGACAGGAGGCGGTCGCCGCCGGAGTCTGCTCCGCGTTGCGTGACGGCGACCAGATCAGTTCAACCCACCGGGGCCATGGCCACCTTGTTGCCAGAGGCGGCGACCTCAACCAGATGATGGCCGAACTCATGGGTAAATCAACTGGCTACTGCAACGGCAAAGGGGGGTCCATGCACATCTGCGACCTGGACCTAAACATGCTCGGGGCAAATGGGATCGTGGGCGGTGGCGTCCCGATCGCGGTTGGAGCCGGGTTCGCGAACCGATACCGCGGAGCGGGTGACGTCTCGGTCGTCTTCTTCGGAGACGGCTCTACCAACATCGGTGCCTTCCACGAGGCCGCCAACATGGCGGCCGCCCTGAAGCTGCCGGTGGTCTTCATCTGCGAGAACAACGAATACGCCGAATACACCAGGAGGGACCGGACAATGGCGATCGATGAGGTCGCCGAACGAGCTGCCGCCTACGGCATGCCGAGCATCGTCGTTGACGGAATGGACGCGGTGTCCGTACGGCACGCAGCCCTCGGTGCCTTGCAGTGGGCCAGAGAGGGGAACGGACCATCATTCGTTGAGTGCAAGACCTACCGCTACTACAACCACCACGGAGTCCAGACCCTCGGAATGAAGTATCGGCCGGACGAGGAAGTGGAGGAGTGGAAGGCGCTGGATGCCATAGAGCGGCTTGAAGCGAGAATCGTTCAGGAGCAGGCCATGACCAAAGGCGACATCGAGGCGGTTCGGGTGTCTCTCGAGGAGGAGGTCCAGGAAGCGGTGACCTTTGGTGAGTCCAGCCCAGATCCTGATCCGACCGAACTCCTCGACCACGTCTACTCAGAGCCACGATCGGCCGGTCAATGAAGGAGTCGAGCGACGCCGGTCGCCAACTGACCTACCTCGCGGCGTTCAACGAGGGAATGCACCAACTGATGGCCGAGGACCACGACATCTTCGTCGCTGGTGAAGATGTCGGGGTCCAGGGCGGCGTATTCGGCAGCTTCGCCGGCCTGCTTGAAGAGTTCGGAGAGAGCCGAATGGTCGACACCCCGATCAGCGAGCAAGCGATCGTGGGGCTCGGCATCGGGGCAGCCGTTTGCGGTCTGCGGCCCATAGTCGACCTCATGTTCATGGACTTCGTGCTGGTTTCGATGGATCAGATCGCCAATCAAGCGGCAAAACTTAAGTACATGTTTGGAGGCAAGGCCTCCCTTCCGTTGACGATCACCACGAACGCAGGAGCAGGTCTCTCAGCGGGAGCCCAACACAGCCAAAGCCTCGAGGCCGTGCTGTGCCACATACCTGGGCTCAAGGTCGTCGCGCCGTCCAACCCACGCGACCTGAAGGGACTACTGATCGCGTGCGTCCGTGAGGACAACCCGACCGTGCTCATCAAGCACAAGAAGATGTTCGGAGTCTCCGGACCTGTTCCCCAAGAGTTGTATGAGGTCCCAATCGGGGTTGCGGCCACCCTGCGGGAGGGGTCCGACCTGACTGTCGTGTCCTACAGCAGGATGGTGACCGAGGCTCTGGAGGCTGCCGAATGCTTGGCGACCGAGGGCATCGAGTGTGAGGTGATTGACCTCAGAACAGTCCAACCGCTGGATATCGAAACCGTGATCGCGTCGGTCCGCCGCACCAATCGGCTGGTAGTCGTCCACGAGGCCGTTCGCTTTGGTGGGCTAGGTGGCGAGATTGCTGCGCAGGTCCAGGAGCACGCGTTCGATTACCTCGATGCGCCAGTCGGACGCGTCGCAGCACCTTTTGCTCCAGTTCCCTTTAGCCCAGCCCTCGAATCTCAGTATGTTCCCGATGCGGCCCGAATCGCCGAGGGAATCCGCGGTTGCCTCGGCCTACGGCCATTCATCGGGTAGGACGCCATGGCCACCGAGTTCCTGATGCCCAAGCTTGGCTTGACCATGGAGGCCGGCACGATCATCGACTGGCTCGTCCCGGACGGTGCCGAGGTTTCGGAGAACACGCCGGTGCTCTTGATCGAAACCGACAAGGTGGAGACCGAGGTCGAAGCGGGTAGCGCAGGAATTCTTCGGCGGTCCGGGGAGGTGGGCGAGACCTACTCCTGTGGAACGCGACTGGGATGGATCCTCGAAGTCGGAGAGAGCCTCACAGCACCAACCGGTGAGGAAGAGCGCCGTGTCGATCGGACCGGCGAGCAGTCCGGGACCCAGTCCCGACAAGGTGAAGACACAGTTGAGCTTCGCGAAAGTGAAGGCGACGCTTCCCAACGGCTGATGACGTCGCCCAATGCCCGGCGCGTCGCCGCGAATCTGGGGATAGACCTGGCCGAGATCACAGGCTCTGGCCCCGGCGGCCGGATTGTCTCTAGCGACGTCGAGTCGGCTGCGCTCTCAGGGGCTTCGATGTTGGGGGGTGCGCCTGATCGCCACGCATCGATCGAGGGGCGACCCACCTCGGCCAGCTTCGCCGCCCGGCAACTCGCGGACCAGTTGGGCGTCCAACTATCGGCTATCTCGAGTGCTTCCGTTGGACAGCGAATCACTCGGGAGGACGTGCTTCATCACACCCGGGGCCTTTTGGCGGGGCCAGACGGTCAGAAGACTCCTGCTCCGGCCCTCCTGCAGACCCCAACGTCCGTCATACCAATGACCGGGATGCGACGCGTCATAGCTGAGCGCATGCATTCGTCGTTGCGTGAGATGGCACAACTCACGCTGATGATGGACGTCCACATCGACGGACTCGTGACACATCGGGAGCAGTTCTCCGACACGGGTCTGACACCCAGTTACACGGATTACGTGATCGCCGCCACTTCACGGGCCCTTGTGAAACACCCGATTGTGAATAGCCAGCTGACCGACGAAGAACTTGCCCTGCTCCCGGAGATCAACGTCGGCCTTGCAGTGGCGTTGGAGGAGGGGGTGGTGGTTCCCGTAGTACGGGGCGCCGACCGCTTGTCGATCACTGACCTGGCGACGGAGACTTCGCGACTGTCCTCAGCCGCTCGAGGCGGAAAACTTCGACTATCGGATGTAGAAGGTGGAACATTCTCCGTCACCGCCCTCGGGATGTATGGAGTCGACGGCTTTACGCCGGTCATCAACCCTCCGAATACGGCGGTTCTGGGCATAGGAAGGATTCGAGAGCAGGCCACTTGGAACGAAGAAGGGCGAATCGAAAGGGCTCGGGTTCTGACACTGAGTCTGACCTGGGACCATCGGGCCTTTGACGGAGTTCCGGCCGCCGAGTTCGTTGCAACCATTCGCGACCGTCTCGAGAGCGCTCAGTTCGACGGTTGAACCGGTGGGTGCTCAGAGGCCCAGTCGTGGGCCCCGCTCGAGGACACCCAGGAGATGGCGTTTCCAACGGACTTGCGATAGTTAGCGTCTCCGTAGACATCCGGTCCGTCACCGAACTGCAGATAGACAACGGGCGAGTTGCCAGCCCGCTTGGCCCAGGCCACCAGGTTGCTGCCATCGGGATGAGACCAACCTTTCTTGCTGTCTCTCTGTCCCCGGATGGCGAGATTCGCGGAATAGAAGTTGTCGGCGGTGAAGGTGTGGTGGCTCTGCATCAGAGGTGTGACGTCACCTTCAAAGACTGTGAACAGGTAGACCTCGTCCCGGATCTCGAAAGTGGGCTCTAGGCCAGCGCAGACAGGATGGTCGATCTCGACCACCTCGACCGTGTGCCGTACCCCATGCCGGTAGCCAGAGTCCGGCAGCGATAGGCCATGTTCGCCTTTCGATTGGTAGTTGAAATAGCCGCCGACGATCTGGGCGTACCTGGGCCAGGCTGGCCATCCGGCGATGGCATGGTGGAGGAAGACCATTCCCTGTCCACGCTCCAGCAGGGCGATGAAGTTTTTGACGTAGTCATTCGGAGGCTGATGGAGCCTGGCTGGAGGTTCATGCCCTGTGAACTCGATTCCGGGCATGTCGTAGAGGACGAATACATCGATCTCGGACGCGGCGTCAACCGAGAAGAGCGCTTGCGCGGCAGGGTGTTCGATCTGGAACCAATCGACCTCGAGGGACTCGAAGACCGCCCGGAATCCCTCTTCGTCGAATCGGTGGCCACCGGTGATGACGGCTACTCGCGGACGCTTCACCTCCTCCCACTCATTCCGGAAAGGTTGTCTCCATAGTTGAGAGAAGGTCCCGGTAACCGTTCATGTCGCTGGCTTCCACAAGCGCGTCCACCCACTGATGGAACCTTTGCCCACCTACCTCATTTCGGCCAAAGAGCACCGACCTTGCGGGGTTGCCGCGCAGGGACTGTTGGATTCCCTCGCATGTCCGGTAGTCCTCGTCACGGACCACGCCGAGGAGAAACTTCATTTGCTCCTGGATCAGAGACAGTCGGTGATCGTCGACCGGTTCCTTGGTCAAGAACGACTGGGTGGTTACAGATTCGAATGGCCCACTACCTGGAAATAGTTGGGAAACCATGTACAGGGGTCCGTCGCAATCGAAACAGGCGATGGAGACATGGGGGAAGATCGTCCAAAGGCCACCCAGCAACTGATCCGTTTCCCATTCCTCTTCCGGCACACCGTCAAGTTGCAAGAACCGATGGTCCAGCGGACTCACCCGCTGATGTGGTCCCCAGGCGTCATAAATCCCCCGGTTGCACCAGTCGGATCCGAACGTCTCCCGGTGGAGGTAGGGGATGTGGTACAGGTCCAGATAGCCGTCGTAGACGATCTTCCACCCTGGCCCCGGAATGGACTGTTGGCCAACCAGATGCGCATCGGCCAGTCCGAGGTTTTCGAGCATGTCGTCATACCCGCAGAGGAACTCATCAAAGTGCGGATCGACACCCGGCACGACGCTGCCGAACACAAGCCCAGCACGCTCGATGCAAGGGATCTCGATGAGTCCGTCGCAGTCAGCTACGAGATCGCCGAACAGCGACCGATCGGTAATCCCAACCAACTTTCCCTCAGCGGAGTAGGTCCACGCGTGGTAAGGGCAGGTGAACCTCTTCTTCGTTCCGTGCCCGTCATCGACCAGCCGCGACCCTCGATGCCTACAGGAGTTGATAAAGGAGCGGACTATCCCGTCGGCACCTCGCGTGATGAGGATTGGTGTCCCTGCGACGGTCAGCGCCCGGTAGGTGTTTAGATCGCCGAGTTCGGGTCCAATGCCCAGTACGAGCGGCACACGGCGGAAGATCCTTTCAATCTCCAACTCCCATCGCGCCGGATCGGTGTACTTATGAGCAGGAACCTCGTAGACCTGATCGCCGAGAGGCATCGTCCCCAATCGCGCGTGGTTGAGCGTTCGTCGAGCCTGATCTACGAGAAGCTCTCGGCTCCCAGCCGAGGTGGGGCTACCCATTCTTGGCTACACCTCAGGGTTCAATCGGCGTCGTGCATTCGGTGGTTAGGCGCTATTGGGCCAGCGATCCAATTGCACATCTGAGGGTCGCATTCTCGGAGTTCTCCGGAGACCCACCGCCCCTCACCAGTGAATACCCCCGAGCGGGCGCCGTCGGTCACGAGAACGTTTCCATGGCCGTCCTGCTCATAAAGGGCATGGCTGAAGGGGTGCCTGATGCCGAGCATCAGTTACCAACCCAATCAGTAAGCCGTTGGTGCAGCCACCGAATCTTGGATTCCTGGTAGTTCGAGAGCGTGATCCCGGGCTTCCTCGCCGTTTCCAGACCCCTCTGCACCTTCGCCATATTGAAGAGGTCCTGGTCGAAGACCTTTCCCAACATGCCAAGCTCCGTGGCGTTGGTGAAGGGCTCGTCTTCCTCCAGCCAGTGGATGGGCGCCGGCTCGGGCTTCTCGTCGCCGTGAGGCGCAAGGAAAATGCACTCCATGATCGAACTGCGATGGTCGTCGCCGTTGGGGCGGAACCGATAGAGGATTCGGTTGAACGCCCCCCACGGATGGAGGTTGGGGAAAACCGTGTAGTCGATGCTGTCCATCATCTCGGCGTCCGACATCTGGTTCACCCGATCGCCGGCGGCCGGCCGCCAACGATCTCGACTCGCTTCGGCTGCCATCTCGCGAGCGGTTCTCCCGCTAGGCATTGCGGTTGGCAGTTCCTGGTCGACCCGGACGTCCATCAGCGTCCGCATAATCTGCTCCTCGGAAGGTTCCCACTTCAGATGGGGACTGGGTGTCCCTCCAGGAGTAATCACTCGAGCAAAGTTCTCCCATATGTCGACCTGGCTGTTGCAGTCTCCTAGGTAGGGGAGAATCTGGGGATGCGTCCCAACGACATGGAAGGCTTCGCTGAATGCCTCCTGGGTGATCTTCCAGTTCGCGCGGATGACCTTTGCGACATGGGCCTGCTTGTAACGGTGTCCGAAGTCCCAGCACTCGAAATGCTGGACGATCTCACCGAGGAAGTCGTGCAGGGGTTCAGCATCAGGATCCGGGTTGATGAACACCATTCCGGCCCAGATCCCGACGGCGCACTGCGGGAGCACAAAAGACTCAGGTTCAACATGGGGGAAGTCCCAATCCGCGGGCACCTTCTTTAGATCCCCGTTCAGTTCCCAGGTAAAGCCGTGGAAGGGGCACCGGATTTCACTGCACCGTCCGTCGTATTCCTTAAGCAGGCGACCGCGGTGGAGACATGCATTTGGATATGCCCGGATCTCATCGGGCGCTACCCGGACTACCAGGTAGGAGGCTCTGACGATCTCGTAGATGTAGTAGTCGCCCACCTCTGGGATCTCGTCTTCACGACAGGCGTATTGCCAGACACGACTCCAGAGCCTCGACACTTCGCGTTGGTGCCACTCCGCAGAGATGTAGCGATCGATTGGGATATCAGCGTCGCCCAGGTATTGGGGGGACTCAAGACGCAAAACGGCAGGGACCTCATGCGTGTCGCTGTCCAGAAGTCCCTGATAAGAGATGCCAGGGGACCGAGGAGTCTCGCTAGGTCCATCCATGGGGTTAAAAGTAACCGGCGAGTCAATTAGTGTCTAGTGGTGCGTTCTGGGAGAAGTCGGGATCCTCTCGGCTCAGTCCGATTGACCGGCCGTGAAGAAGTCAGCTCGGGGTAGGTGGTTGTCGTCGTAGACGGGCTCCGCGAGATCAATCCTGTACTTAAGAGTTTCGGATCCGACAAGTCCGGATGACCGCAGGAGATCTCGCATGGCAAGGTAGTTCGGGTGTTTGAAGTGCGCAGAGAGGCAATCCTCATCAGTCCAGAGTTCGTAGACTTGAATCCGCGTCGCGACGCAAGGATCTGGAGCGAAGGAGTAGGCGCGGCACCCCTCTTCCCCTTCTCTCGTGGCCAACTGGAGGACACTGCTCTGAGCCGTTGCCTCGTCCCGGGCGTCCGAGTTCTGGAACTCAAGGGTGCCAGCAATGATGATCATAGAAATCCTCTCGGGCTAGGGGAGGGGTCCGATCCGTCCCCGTCTGGGAGCGAGAACGTAGTGCCTGGAAATCAACGGACCCGTTCTGAATCGGGTTGGTTCGGACGACAGATCGGAAAACTGTGATGCAGGCAGGATTGATCACAGGGCTAAACCAACTCGAATTTCGCGAGTTCCCTTACCCGACCCCCCGGCCAGGCGGGGTCGTCGTCGAGATCAAGTACTGCGGTATCTGCGGGACAGACGTCCATGCATACCAGTCAGGTCGGCCCTACCCCCCTGCGGTTTGTGGACATGAATGGGTAGGTGTTGTATCAGCCGTCTCGCAAGACACTGGCCGGCTTAGTGAGGGAGATCGAGTTATTGTCGCTGTCCCTTCGGCTTGCGGCACTTGCGATCATTGTGGGCATGGTCGTCAAGACCAGTGTCGGTTGGTACGGGCGGTTGCTACTGGTCGCGACACCCAAGCCCCCGACCACGGTGGGTTTGCGCCTGCGATCGCAGTTTCGGCAAACCGGGTTATGCCTGCCGAAGCGGCGCTTACCGACGTGGAGGCTGCGCAGGTTGAACCGACGACAATTTCGGTTCACGCTGTTCGACGAAGCGGCGTGGGGCCTGGAGACAAAATTGTTGTTCAGGGCGCTGGTCCTATTGGCTTGTCTGTGCTCCAGGTAGCACGGGCATACGGAGTGGACGAGGTGCTGGTTGTTGAGCCCGATGAAGATCGACGAACACTGGCCCTAGAGTTGGGAGCGGACTTGGCGATCATCCCGGAGGCAGCAGCCGAGATTGTGCTTGAGCGCACTGGGAGTACTGGCGCCGACGCTGTTATCGAATGTGCCGGCTTTCCTGAGACCGTCGAGACCGCGGTCGGGTTCTGCCGATCTGGGGGAACCGTGTGTCTGGTTGGCATAGCCGACGGCCCAGTTTCGGTTACTCCGCGAGAATGGATTGCCCGCGAGGTGACAGTGGTCTCAGCCCTGGCCTACCTCCACGAAGAGTTCCAAATAGCGATGGAGTTAATTGCAGACGGCCACGTTCAAGTTCAGCAGGTTCACTCTTCGACCGTTGGTCTCGCCGACCTTCCTGCTGTGATCGAGAGACTGGCCGGAGGCAGTGGCGAGACCAAAATCTTGGTCGACCCGACTCTGTGATTCTGAGCTATCACCACGGGGACCTTCAGCTGGGCTGGGTGTGCTTGTAGTCCGAGCTATCGACCGCGGGCTGTTTTGCTATGGCCGACGGGCATGGGCTCAGTACTGAACGGCACCATCGACGACAGCTACAACGGCCTGCTGGGCTGGTTCTGGGTGGCGTGCTCGGTGACCTCCATCGCCCCTGATGGCCCTAACCCGGGCGGCCCTCCGAGAACGCCAGTACACGGCCGTCATGGCGGCCACCGGCCTTCTCTACCTGGCCATCCTCACCGCCTTCGGCATGGACCTGGTGGCCCGAGCGACGCTGGCCTGAGGACCGGCCGGTCCGAGGCGGTTGGCGGGCCACGGGTAGGATCCGCCGCCGAAGGAGGCTCGGAACGGCGATGAAGGTGTACACCCGTAAGGGGGACGACGGGACGACTGGGCTGCTGCACGGCGGCCGAGTGGCCAAGGACTCGCCACAGCCCACGGCCTACGGTGACGTGGACGAGGCCCAGGCGGTAATCGGCCTGGCCCGGGCGGTGGCCGATGGCGAACTGGCCGGAATCCTGATCGACATCGAGCGCGACCTCTGGGTGGTCATGGCCGAACTGGCCTGCAACCCGGACCGCCTGGACGAGGCTGGCTCTCGTCCCGGCCCGGAGATGGTGGACCGCCTCGAGAGCCTCATCGACGACGTCTCAGCCCGGTTCGACCCACCGACCGAGTTCGTGGTGCCGGGTGAGGACGAGGTCTCGGCCCGTCTCGATGTGGCCCGGGCGGTATGCCGCCGGGCCGAGCGTTCGGTGTTGTCAGCTGCCGCCCCCGGATCCTCGGTGGTGCCATACCTCAACCGTCTGTCCGATCTGCTTTGGACCCTGGCCCGCTGGAGCGAGGGCACCTCGGTTACCGCCCGCTCGCTGGGCGATCCTGACTGACCGTCCCAACGAGGAGCCCCATGGCCATCCAGTTCTCCACCGCCCGCCGTGCGCCAGCCCGGGCCGAGGTAGTCGCCCATGGGCTGACCGCCGAGGCTTTCTCGGGCGACCAGCCGTTGCCGTCCGGCTTAGACCGCGACGCCCTGGTGAGCCTCGGCTTCACGGGCCAGGCCGGACAAGTCCAGGTGGTGCCCGGCGACGGCCGCCTGGTGGCCGCTGTCGGGTTGGGTCCAGTCGACGGGATCGACGCCGTCGGGGTGCGTCGGGCTGCCGCAGCTCTGGCCCGCTCCGTGCGGAGCCGCCGCTCGCTGGCCGTCGACCTGGCCTCGGCGGCCCGGTCCGACGACCTGTCGGAGGCCGACGCCGCCCACGCCGTCGTGGAGGGGTCAGCCCTGGCCGTCTACCGGTTCGGCTACAAGTCCACTAAGGACGACGACCACCTGGCGCGAGTGACGCTGGTGGGGAGCACGGCTGCCGGGGTGCGGTCGGCCGTTGAGCGGGCGACCGCCGTGGTGGACGGCGTGACCCTGGCCCGCGACCTGGTCAACGAGCCGGGCGGGAGCCTGACGCCGCCCAAATTCGCTAACCAGGTCCGGCGCATGGCTCGCGACCGGGGCCTGACCGTCAAGGTCCTGGACGAGGCGGCCATCCGGCGGGCCCGCCTGGGTGGCCTGCTTGGCGTGAACCGGGGCTCCACCCAGCCGCCCCGGTTCGTGGAACTCACCTACACCCCGAAGGGGCGTCCGAGGGGGACGCTGGCTCTGGTCGGCAAAGGGTTGACCTTCGACGCCGGCGGCCTGTCCATCAAGACCGGGCAAGGGATGATGGACATGAAGATGGACATGGGCGGCGCGGCGGCCGTAGTGGGCGCCATGTCGGTCCTGCCTGCCGTGGCCCCCCGTTGCCGGGTCCGGGCCTACCTGCCCATGACCGACAACATGTTGGGCGGTGACGCCACCCGGCCGGGCGACGTGTTGACCCTCCGCAACGGCAAGACCATCGAGGTGCTGAACACTGACGCCGAGGGGCGCCTGGTGCTGGCCGACGCCCTGTCGCTGGCGTCGGAGGCCAAGCCGGATGCCATTGTGGACCTGGCCACCCTGACCGGAGCTTGCATGGTGGCTCTAGGCCCACGGATCGCCGGACTTATGGGGCGCGATGACGGCTTCCTGACCCGGGTCGAGGAGGCGTCGACCCGGACTGGGGAGCGGGTGTGGCGCCTACCGCTGCCCATCGACTACCGGTCGATGGTCGACTCGTCGGTCGCCGACATGAAAAACATCGGAGGGTCATACGGCGGAGCGCTCACTGCCGGGTTGATTCTGGGCGAATTCGTGGCTGACGGGATCCCGTGGGCCCATCTGGACATCGCCGGCCCGGCGTTCGCCGACGGTGACGACGGCGAGGTGGTCACGGGAGGAACGGGCTTCGGGGTCCGGCTCCTGGTCGACCTGGCCTGCACCTTCACTCCCGCCACCTGACCGGCCCCGACCGGACTCTGATAGGGACTTCTAGCACCTTTCAATTCCCTCAGTTTCGCCCCACCACGGTGGCGGAGGCTGGGCCGTCCTGCGAGGCTCGCCGGATGGACGCTGATCTCGTCGATGCCGTCGACCGGGCCGCTTCGCTGGTGGCCACGGCGACCTCGGTCACCGTGCTGACCGGTGCCGGCATCTCCACTGACAGCGGCATCCCCGACTTCCGGGGACCGAACGGGGTGTGGACCCTCAACCCGGAGGCCGAGAAAGCCTCCGACATTCGGGTCTTCGTCACCGACCCGGAGGTCCGCCGGGCCCGGTGGGACGTCCTGGCCCACGGCGGGATGTGGGACGGAGTGGAGCCCAACGACGGCCACCAAGCCCTGGTCCCTCTGGAGGCCGACGGGCGCCTCCACACCCTGGTCACCCAGAACGTAGACGGCCTCCACGCTCTGGCGGGCAGCAACCCAGCCCGCATCGTGGAAATCCACGGCACGGTCCGCGAGGCCATGTGCCTGGGGTGTGACTGGCGGGCCCCTATCGACGTCGTGCTGGACCGTGTGCGGTCCGGCGACGCCGACCCTCATTGCGACCGGTGCGGCGACCTCCTCAAGTCGGCCACCGTGAGCTTCGGTCAGGCCCTCTTCCCCGGTGACATGGAGCGGGCCGAGGAGGCCGCACGGGCCTGTGACCTACTGCTGGCTGTCGGATCCACTCTCGGCGTCTACCCAGTGGCCGCCATGGTCCCCGTGGCCGTGCGCCACGGCGCCGCGCTCGTGGTGATCAACGGCTCGCCCACCGAGATGGACCACCTGGCCGACGTGGTGGTCCGCGGTTCGATCAGTGAGGTACTGCCCCGGATCGTTGGCGGTCGGACCGGCGATTCAGGATCCGTGGTGGTCGAATCCTGACCTACTCGGTAGGATTTCCGGCATGGCGACCTTCCGAGACCTCCTAGCCGACGCACGCTCCCACATCCGGGAGACCGACCCGGCCGGTGCCGAGGCCCTGCTAGCCGACGGCCACCTCCTCCTCGACGTCCGCGAGCCCGACGAGTACGAGCAGGGGGCCATTCCCGACTCGCTGCACATCCCCCGGGGCAACCTGGAGTCCAACGTCGAGAACCGGGTGACCGACCGTGACCAGCCCATCGTCGTGATGTGCGCCGGCGGGGTGCGGTCGGCGTTCGCCGCCGACACCCTCCAGCAGCTCGGCTACACCGACGTGGTCTCCATGGACGGAGGCTTCAACCGGTGGAAGGACGAGGGACGCGACTGGCGCACCCCGCGCACCCTGAGCCCAGAGCAGCGCAACCGGTACCAGCGCCACCTGCTCCTGCCCGAAGTAGGCGAGGAGGGCCAACTGAAACTGCTGGACGCCTCCGTCCTCATGCTGGGGGCCGGCGGCCTCGGCTCACCGGCCGCCATGTACCTGGCGGCCGCCGGCGTCGGCCGTATCGGCATCATCGACATGGACGTGGTCGACGAGTCCAACCTGCAGCGCCAGATCCTCCACAACCGTGACCGGGTGGGGGAGCGCAAGGTCGACTCGGCCAAGAAGACCCTCACTGCCCTGAACCCGGACGTGGACGTCGTCACCTACGACGTGCGCCTGGGCGCCGACAACATCATGGACATCCTGCCCGAGTACGACGTGGTGGTGGACGGGGCCGACAACTTCCCCAGCCGCTACCTGCTCAACGACGCCTCGGTGAAGCTGGGCGTTCCCGTCGTCCACGGCTCGATTTTCCGATTCGAGGGCCAGGTCACCGTGTTCGACCCGCGTAACGGCGTCACCTACCGCGACATGTTGCCCGAGCCGCCGCCGGCCGAGTTCGCTCCCAGTTGCGCGGAGGCCGGCGTGCTTGGCGTGCTGCCCGGCATCGTGGGTTCCATCCAGGCCCTGGAGGCCATCAAGCTCATCCTGGGCCTGGGCGATGGCCTGTCGGGGCGCCTGGTGGCCTTCGACGCCATGGACATGTCGTTCCGGGAGTACCGCCTGCAGCGGGACCCCGAACTCGAGGTGACCTGGGAGAACCGGGACCGCATCGAGGTCACCGAGCTGGACGGCCTCTGCATGCCGAGGGTCACCGCCCCGCCCGAGGGCTGACCGACCCCGGACGCGTCGGGGTTCGGCTCCGACGCTGCGAGACTCGCCGCAATGGCCACGATCGCGATCATCGGCACGGGCTACGTCGGCCTGACCAGCGGGGCGTGCTTCGCCCACCTGGGCCACGACGTGGTGTGCGCCGACGTCGATACCGACAAGGTGGCTCGGCTCTCCGCCGGCGAGGTCAGGACCGTCGAGGTCGGACTGGGCGACCTGGTCGCCGAGGGGCGGACCGCCGGTCACCTCCGGTTCACCGACGACGTGGCAAATGCCGTCGCCGGCCGGGAGGTCGTCGTCCTCTGCGTACCCACCCCTCACGCCCCGGACGGCTCGGTTGACCTGTCCGCCGTGGAGGCGGCAGCAACCGCCATCGGCCCGGCGCTGGAACCGGGGGCCGTGGTGGTCAACAAGTCCACAGTGCCCGTCGGCACCACCCACCTGGTGGCCGGACTACTCGACCGGGACGACGTCACCGTGGCCTCTAACCCGGAGTTCCTGCGTGAGGGCACAGCGGTGGCCGACTTCCTGGGACCCGACCGGATCGTGGTCGGTGCCGACGACGACCGGACCCGTGAGGTCGTACGGTCGCTGTACGACGGGGTCGACGCTCCGGTGGTGCTCACCGACCCTGCGTCGGCCGAAACCATCAAGTACGCCGCCAACGCCTTCCTGGTCACCAAGCTCTCGTTCGCCAACGCCATCGCCGCGGTCTGCGAGGCGGTGGGGGCCGACATCGACGACGTGGTCCTAGGCCTCGGTTACGACGACCGCATCGGGGCCAACTACCTGCGCCCCGGTCCAGGCTGGGGTGGCAGTTGCTTCCCCAAGGACTCCCGGGCCCTCATCCACCAGGCCGGACAGGCCGGCTACGACTTCCGGTTCCTGGACAGCGCCATCGAGGTCAACCGCCAGCAGTTCGACCGCATGGTGGACAAGGTCCGCCGGGCCGTTGGCGGTGACCTTGCCGGACGGACGGTGGCCGTCTGGGGCCTGACCTTCAAGGCGGGGACCGACGACCTCCGCGACTCACCGGCCCTAGAAGTCGTCGACCGCTTACTGGCCGCCGGTGCCGCCGTGCAGGCCCACGATCCGACAGTGGCCGTCCACCGGAGCCCGGTCCCGGCCACCGTGGAACTAGCCACCGACCCGGTCGCCGCCTGTGTTGGCGCCGACGCGCTGGTCGTCCTGACCGAGTGGCCCGAGTACGCCGCTGTGGACCCGGCCGCCGCGGTGGCCGGCCTAGTGGGCCAGGCCGTGGTGGATACCCGGAACCTGCTCGACCCCGGACCGTGGCGCGCCCTGGGCTGCGGGTTCGAGGGCGTCGGCCGCTAGTCCCGTGGCGACCACCCGACGGGCCGACCACTGATGCGCGTCCTGGACCGGCTACCCGAGGGCACGGCGGCCGTGGGTGGCGGCCTCGTCGTCAACGGCCTGACCGCCTACGCCTTCATCACCCTGGCGTCACGCGACCTGGGAGCCGAGGCCTACTCGCCGGTCGCCCTCCTGTGGGCGCTGAGCTTCCTACTGGGTCCCGGGTTCTTCCAGCCGCTGGAGCAGGAGACGGCTCGGGTCATCGCCGGTCAGTCGGCCGACCGGCTCCGGTCGGTGGTCCGGCCGGCCGCCATCCTGGGCGGCTCCTTAGCTCTCGGCCTAGCCCTGGTGGCTGCGATCTCGGCACCGTGGATGGTCGACAGCCTGTTCGCCGGCCACGGTGTGCTGCTGGTCGGCCTCCTGCTGGTGCTCCTCGGCTTGGGGACCGGCCACCTGGCCCGGGGCGTCCTGGCCGGCCTGGGCCGGTTTGGCGGCTACGCCCGCTACTTCATCGGCGACGGTGTTGGGCGCCTAGTCCTAGTTGGCCTGCTCACCCTGTTCGTGGCCGACGAGGTAGCCGTCTACGGGCTAGCTGTGGGCGGAGCCCCGTTCCTCGGCGTGGCCGCCGCCCTAGCTGGGCAACGGCGGGCGGGTCGACGGCCCAGCGGCCCCGCCCCGGAGGACCCGCCGGCGATCGGACGTCGGGCCGAACTGGGAGCCCTGGCCCCCGCCCTAGGGGCCCTGCTGGTCGCCTCAGTGTCCACCGCGGTGGTGCTCAACGTCAGCCCGCTGGCTGTCGAGTTGCTGGCCGGCCCGGCCGAGGTGGATGCGGCCGGCCGATTCCTCAATGCTCTCCTGGTAGCTCGCGTCCCGCTGTTCTTCTTCCAGGCCGTGCAGGCCTCGCTGCTGCCCAAGCTCTCAGCGTTGGCCGCCGACCAACAGTTCGACGAGTTCCGTCGGGTACTGGGCCGGCTCCTAGCCCTCGTCGGGGCCCTCGGCCTGGCGGCTGTGGTGGCCTGTGCGCTGATCGGCCACCGGGTGGTCGAGATCGCCTTCGGTACCGAGTTCGCCGTGGAACGTCGCGACATGGTTCTGCTGGCCGCCTCCAGCGCCGTCCTGATGGTGGTGCTGTGCCTGGCCCAGGCCCTGATCGCCCACCGGTGCCAGGGTCGCATGGCCCTGGCGTGGCTAGTCGGCCTGGTCGCCTTTCCTCTGGTGCTGGCCCTCGGCGGCGACCTTTTCCTCCGAGTGGAACTGGCATTGCTGGCCACCGTGGCCACCACCATGGTTGTCATGGTGGTGCTCCTCGCGCGTCGGTCCCGACTCCTACACTGACCGACCGGGCGGAGAAGGGGCGTTCACGCGCGTCCGTCAACCCCATGGACGGAACCACCGTGGAATCTCAGCTGATCGACCTACCGCCACGAAGGCGTGGCCCGACCGCTCTGCGGGCCCTGCTGGCCGTGGCGGCTCTCGTCGGGGCCCTGCTGATAACCGCGGTTCCGGCCGCCGGCGACACGGTGATCACCGTGGAGGCCGGTGCCAGCCTGTCGGAGATCGCCCTCGCCCACGGCACCACGGTGGCCGCCCTGATGGCCGCCAACGGCATCACTGACCCAGACCGGGTCTACATGGGACAGCGTCTAGTCGTTCCGGGCCCCGGATCCACGCCCACCACCCTGCCCACCATGGTCGTGGTGGTGCAGAGAGGTGACAGCCTGTCGGGCATCGCCGCCGAGTACGGCGTGACCCTCTCGGCCCTCATTGAGGCCAACAACATCTCCGACCCGGACACCGTGCACGTCGGCCAGGAACTACTGGTCCCCGGGGCGACCCGGCCCATCACCCCGACCGGTCCTGTCGTGGTTACCGTGCAATCGGGGGACAGCCTGTCGGCCATCGCCGCCGAGCACGGCGTGTCGGTCTCGGCGCTCATGAACGCCAACGGGATCACCAACCCCGACCTCATCTCCGTCGGCCAGGAGCTGACCATCCCCGGGTCGATGCCACCGGCCACCACGCTGCCGCCCCTCATTGTCACCGTGCAGTCGGGGGACAGCCTGTCGGCCATCGCCGCCGAACAGGGCGTGTCGGTGTCAGCGCTCATGGAGGCCAACGGGATCTCCGACCCCAACCTCCTCTCCATCGGCCAGCAGCTGATCATCCCGGGCCGCTTCGCCCCTCCCGTCTACTCCATCGAATACGGGCCGGTGGTGGTTGATGGTCGGGGCTGGGGCCACGGTCGGGGCATGGGGCAGTACGGAGCTCTCGGCTACGCCATCGACGAGGGGTGGGGGCGCGATCAGATCCTCGACCACTACTACGGCGGAACCGTTCCGGCTGTGGTACCTGACGTGGAGATCGGCGTCCGGCTCCTGTCCCACGACAGCGAGCGGACGACCGCCTACCTGTCCAACGGCGTCATATTGGTCGGTGGGTTGATGGGCTCGTGGACCGTTGTCGATGCCAAGGTTGTCCGCCTGGTCCTGGACGGCGACGTCGATCGGTACCGGGTCCAGCAGGGGTCGTCGTGTGGAGGCGGCTTCACCGACACCGGCCTGTTGATCGAGAGCCCGGTGGCCCGAATCGTCCCGGCATGGCCGATCGGATCGGCCCCGTCGTCGACCGGTGGGGTGGCCTCCACAGCCGACGGGGTGGCCTACCAGCTGGTTGACACGGCTACGGCCGGCCTGGACCAGACCCTGCAGCTCTGCGAGGGCGCCACTTCTGCCACCTGGTACCGGGGCGAGATCCGGGCCGCCCGCTACGGGGCCCGCCAGAGGACCGTGAACTGGGTGGCCGTCGAGCAGTACCTGCGGTCCGTGGTGCCCAGCGAGATGCCGTCCCAGTGGTCCCTGATGGGCGATGGCGCCGGCCAGGCCGCCCTGGAAGCCCAGGCGGTGGCCGCCCGGTCCTACGCCCTGGCCGAGGTCCGGTACGACTACGCCAAGACGTGCGACACCATCCGCTGTCAGGTCTACTCGGGTAGGCGGAGCCGCAGCGGAAGCAACGGCTGGGACCACGAGACGTCGGCCACCGACGCCGCGGTGACCGCCACCGCCGGAATGGTCCGCCTCCTAGACGGGGTGGTGTCCCGGACCGAGTTCTCCGCCTCGACCGGTGGCCACACCATCTCGGCCGACTTCGTGGGCGTGCCCGACACCGGCGACGACGTTTCCATCAACCCGGTCCACCGATGGACCGACCAGATAGACGCCACCCGGGTGGCTGACACCTTCGGCCTGGGCCCCCTTTACGAGATCGAGGTCATCGGACGCGACGGCTATGGCGACGACGGCGGCCGGGCCGTGGAGGTCGAATTGCGGGCCCGCGACGGCAACCGGTTCGTGGTGTCGGGCGACCGCTTCCGTCGGGAGTTCGGCCTGCGTTCCAACTGGTTCGGCATCGCCTATGGGCCGCCGGACGCCGGCGCCTCCTTCCCCGAGCCTCAGGTCGACGAGTATCGAGTGACCACCTCCTATGACGCCGACAACCTGGCGGACATCGAGGAGGCGGCCGACCACCTCCAGATGACCGTGCCCGAGTTCCAACGAGCCGGCGTGTGGGTGGTGGCCTTCCTCCACAGCCTGTCGAGCAGCGATCCCGACCCGATTAACCCGCCAGAGGCCGTCGGATCGGAGAAGGTGACCACGGCCTACTTCGCTGCCGACGGCGACCAGCAGGCCCTCGAGCAAGTGGCGGCCGGGTTCTCACTGACCGGTGCCGAGGCCCAGCAGGTGTCCACCGCGGTGCTGGCTTTCCTGGTCGGCCTGGCCAAGGACGCTGGCCGCTGAGCGCCGCGCCGGAGGCCCTCGGGGGCCGCCGGATACCCTCACCGCCGTGAAGGGCCTGATCCTGTCTGGGGGAAGTGGGCGGCGCTTGCGCCCGCTGACCCACACCAGTGCCAAACAGTTGGTTCCGATCGCCAACGTCCCGATCCTCCACTACGTGGTGGCCGACCTGGTCGGGGTGGGCATCACCGACATCGGGATCGTGGTGGGCGACACCGGCGACGAGGTGCGGGCCAGCGTGGGCGACGGCAGCCGGTGGGGGGCCACGGTCACCTACATCGACCAGGGGAAGCCGCTGGGCCTGGCCCACGCCGTGCTGGTGGCCCAGCCGTTCCTGGACGATGAGGCATTCGCTATGTACCTGGGTGACAACATGTTCGAGGATTCCCTAGACGGGGTGGTCGACGGTTTCGACGGCACGGTCGCCGCCCGCCTGCTGCTGGCCCGAGTGGACGACCCGTCGTCGTTTGGGGTGGCCGACCTGGCCGACGATGGCACCATCATCGGCCTGGTGGAAAAGCCCGCCGACCCTCCGTCCGACCTGGCCCTGGTTGGCGTGTACCTGTTCGGACCCCGCATCCACGAAGCGGTAAGGGCCATCTCTCCGTCGGCCCGGGGCGAGCTGGAGATCACCGACGCAATCCAGTGGCTCTTGGACACCGGCGAAACGGTGGAGCATCGGGTGCTGGAAGGCTGGTGGATCGACACCGGCAAGAAGGACCCGCTGCTGGAATGCAACCGGCTGGTCCTGGATCGCCTGGAAGGCGACCGGGTGGCCGTCGACGACGGCGCCGAAGTGGTCGACTCGACCCTCGTTGGCCCGGTGGTGGTGGCCGCCGGGGCCCGCATCCAGAACAGCACGGTCGGCCCCTACGTGGCCGTGGGCGAGGGCTGTGCCATCCGTGGAGCCACCGTGGAGCACTCGGTGCTCATGGCCGGCGCCCGGGTGTCGGACCTAGACCGCCTGACCGGTTCGGTCCTGGGACGGGAGGCCGAGGTCACCGGCACGACGGGGGACCGAGTCGACCTATCTCTGCTGCTCGGCGACCACTCGGTGGTCGACCTGGGGAGGGGGACCGTTGGCTGAAGTGACGCCCTCGGCGGCTATCGACGGCGTGCTGGTCGTGGACCCGGTGGTCCACGCCGACGACCGGGGCCTGTTCGTGGAGACGTGGCGCCAGGAGTGGTTAGGCAACGTACCTCCCATGGTCCAAGGAAACCGGGCCGACCGAGTGGCCGGCACGGTGGTTGGACTTCACTACCACCTCCACCAGGCCGACTACTGGGTCGTAGCGGCCGGACAGGCCCGGGTGGTTCTCCACGACCTGCGGACCGGCTCGCCCACCGACGGCGCCACGGTGGTGATGGACTTGGGGGGCGACGGGCCAGAACGGCACCGTGGCGTGTACATCCCTCCCGGGGTGGCCCACGGGTTCGCAGCGCTCTCCGACTTGACCATCACCTACCTGGTGGACCGTACCTATGACTCGTCCGACGAGCTGGGCGTCGCTTGGGACGACCCGGCCGTAGGGGCCGACTGGGGGGTGGCCGGGCCGGTGCTGTCGGAGCGCGACCGGGCCAACCCGGCCCGAGCCGACCTGGCCGACGACTTGCGGCCTGTTCACGGGGAGCGGTGAGGTGCGCCTGCTGGTGACCGGGGGCGCCGGGTTCATCGGCGCCAACTTCGTCCACCGGGCCGTAGGCCGGGGCGACGAGGTGACGGTCTACGACGCCCTCACCTACGCCGGTAATCTGGCCAACCTCGAAGGCTTGGACGGGCAGCCGGGCTACCGCTTCGTCCATTCCGACATATGCGACGCCTCCGCCCTGGCCGAGGCCATGGCCGGACACGACGCCGTGGCCCACTTCGCCGCCGAGAGCCACGTGGACCGCTCGCTCACCGACCCGGCTCGCTTCGTGGCCACCAACTGCGAGGGCACGTCCACCGTGTGCCGGGTTGCCCTGGAAGCCGGCATCGGCCGGGTGCTGCACGTGTCGACCGACGAGGTGTACGGGTCGATCGACGAGGGTTCATTCGGTGAGGGCGACCCGCTGGCCCCCAGCTCGCCGTACTCGGCCTCCAAGGCGGCCTCGGACCTGATCGCCCTGTCGTACCACGAGACGTTCGGCCTGCCGGTGGTGGTAACCCGGTCGTCCAACAACTACGGACGATTCCAGTTCCCGGAGAAGGTCATCCCCCTGTTCGTGGCCCGGCTGTTACGCGGCGAGCGGGTCCCGCTATACGGCGACGGCGGCAACGTACGCGACTGGTGCCACGTGGACGACAACTGTGCCGCGCTGGAGCGAGTGCTAGCCGACGGCGAGGTGGGCACCGTCTACAACGTCGGGGCCGGCAACGAGATCACCAACCTGGACCTCACCCACCGGCTGCTGGCCCTGTGCGGGGCCGACGTGTCAGCCATCGAGAAGGTGGCCGACCGTCCCGGCCACGACCGGCGGTACTCGGTAGACACGGGACGCATCCGATCCCTCGGCTGGGCGCCGACCCAAGACCTGGACGAGGGACTGGCAGCCACTGTGGCCTGGTACCGGGACCACCCCGACTGGTGGGAGCCGCTGCTCGGGGAGCGCCAGTGACCGTCCTGGTGACCGGTGCTGCCGGCCGCCTGGGGCGGGCCGTGGTCGCCGGCTTCGCGGAACGCCGGCAGGTGGTCGCCCTGGACCGGACGGCCCTAGACGTGACCGACCGCCACGCCGTTCACGAAGCGGTCAGGGCCCACCGTCCGGAGGTCGTCGTCAACTGTTCGGCGTGGACCGACGTGGACGGCTGCGAGAGTGATCCCGACCGGGCCAGACGGACCAACGCCGAGGCGGTAGGCCACCTCAGCGAGGCCGCCGACCGGGTCGGTGCCCACCTGGTGCACGTGTCCACCGACTTCGTGTTCGACGGACGGGCCGACACCCCGTATCCCGAGGACCACCCGACCGGTCCGCTCAGCACGTACGGGGCCACCAAGCTGGCCGGAGAGGAGGCGGCCGGGCCGTCGGTCACCGTGATCCGGACCAGCTGGCTGCAGCCCGCCGACGCCCCCGGCATGGTGGAGCGCGTCCTGGCCGACCTGGCCGGCGACGACCCAGTGCTCCTGTCGGACCAGCGTCGGGCCTGCCCGACCTTCGTGGCCGACCTAGTCCCCGTGCTGGCCCGCCTGGCCGACGAGCGGGTGGCCGGGGTGGTGCACGCCACCAACGCTGGGTCGACCAGCTGGTTCCAGTTCGCCCGCCACGTGGCCACCCTGGCCGGCCAGGACCCAGACCGGATCGCAGCCTGCCCCGACCCCGGCCTGGACGGGTCGCTGCCTGCCCACCGGCCCGCCTACTCGGCACTGGACAACAGCGTGCTCCGCTCCCTCGGACATCCGGGACTACGCGACCACCGCGACGCCGTCGCCGAGGCCGTGGCCAGGGCGGTGGGCTGACCGTGGACGTCGACGCCGGAGACACCATCGCCCGACGGGCCGATCGGGCCCTCGACCTGGCCGTGGGGGCTCTGGCCACCTGGACGGTGCTCTTCCACCTGGCCCGCCTGGTCGGGTTGGGCCGCGACGCCACCTTCGTCCTATGGGTGGTCAGCGTCGTGGCACTGGGCGTGGTCCTGGCCCGGTCAGGCACCGGGTGGGCCGCCCCCGCCGGGCCGGGGTCAGCCGGCCGGCTGTCCCGCCTCCCGGTGGTCCTCGGCCTTGCCGCCGCCGCCCTGCTGGCCGTGGTCGAGGTCGACGGCCTGTGGTGGCCGCTGACCTGGCTGGGCCTGCTCGGTGTGCTGGCCGCCGCGGTTCTGGCCGTGCACGCCGCCGGTCCGACGGTCAACACCACGGCCCGGGCCGTCCTCCAACGCACCTCCCGGACAGCGGCTGTCTCGGTGCTGGTCCTAGCTGGGCTGGCCGCCCTGCTGTCCCTGGTAATGGTCCGCCCCGACCAGGACGACGTGTTCGTGGTCAACCGGTCAGCCTGGGTGGCCGCCCACGACGGGGCGTTCCCGGACCGCGACACCATCTTCAGCGACGACGTCCTACCCGTGGAACGCCCACCGGCCCTTGCCACCTCGGTGGAGGCCCTCCTGGGGAGCGCGGCAGCTGCCGGGCGGGTCTCGGCGGTCCGGCTAACCCACCTGGGGTTCGGTCCGCTGATCGCCGCACTGGCCGTAATGGCCACCTGGCGGCTCGTGCGAGGCCTGGGTGCCCGGTCGCCGGCCGCCGCCACGTGGGCCGGTACGACATTCCTGGTGATGGACGGCGCAGTCCACGGGTCGTTCGGAAACTTTTTTGCTGGGCGGTCCTGGCAGGGCAAGGCAGTGTTCCTGTTGCTGGTCGTACCGAGCTTGTGGCACCACGGCGCCTCCTATGGGAGGACCGGCAGCCGACGCCACCTACTGGCCGCTGGGGCCGGGGTGGTCGCCGGCCTCGGCCTGACCTCGTCGTCGGTGCTGGTGTCCCCACCGGTGGTACTGGTGGCCGCCGGGGCCGCCGCATGGGACCGGGGCGAGCCGCAGCGCGTCCTGCGGTCGTTGGTCGCCGTCGCCCCGGCGTTGGCCGCCGGCCTGTACGCCCTAGCCGCCAACCCGCAGCATCTTCACGACGTGGTTGCCGTCCCAGGCTTCCTGGACGTCCGTCGCCTTCTGGATAGTGGGACCGAACCGGTGGCTGTGCTGCGGATGGTGTTCAGCGATGGGCTGCCGGCCCTGGTGGCCCTGGGGTGCGCCCTGACCGCCTGGGCGGTGGTCGGGCCGCGCGGCTCCCGGATGGTGCTGCTGGCCGGGCCAGTGGTGGTGTTCGGTGTCTTCCTAGCCCCCGGGGTGCTCGACGTGCTGGACGCGGCCGGTGAGGCCGACGCCGTGGCCTGGCGGACCCTCTGGGTGCTGCCTCTACCCGCCATGGTGGGTTTGGTGCTGACCACGGTGCGACCCGGGGTCCGGGCCGCACCGGTCATCGTTCCGGTGGTGGTGCTGGCCGTCCTGCTGGCTGTCGGAACCCCCATCACCAGCGCCGACAACCGGGGGACCGAGCTGGCATGGCCCCCGGCTGTGGACCTGCCCCGACCGGAGGTTGACAGCGCCCGCACGCTGATCTACTTGGCTCCCACTGGCGGCACGGTGGCCGGCCCCGAAGAGGTGGATTTCGCCGTGGCGGTGCTGGGCGTCGAGGTGCGGGCCGTCAACCCGAGGTCGTCGTACCTGCGGGGGCGCCACACCGGACCCGACTTTCACGCCCTGGACCGCATGACCCTGTCCCACGCCCTGGAACACGGCCGCGCCGAATGGGGGCTGGAGGCCACGGCCCGCTCCATTGACGTCCTGGCCCCCGACGCCGTGTGCCTCCGGAAGGGCCGGGGCGATGAGGTGGCAGACCTGCTCCTGGACGGGGGTTACGACCGGGCCGGGGTCGACGGCACCTGCCGGTTCTTCGTGCGCT
>JAKURV010000025.1 GCA_022452035.1 Acidimicrobiales bacterium
CCTGCGCCGCGAACTGGCCGACCAGCGGGAACGGGAGGTCCAGCGGGAACGTCGGAACTCCCGGGGCCGGCCCCGGGGCGGTCGCCGCTGAGCTGGTGGCTCAGCGGCGAGCCTCCTCGGCAGCCAGGGTTTGCCGGTCCAGCTTGTCGCCGGCGTTGAGGGGCAGATGGTCCACGATCCGCAGAGCCTCGGGGAGTTTGTAGGAGGCCAGGTCGGCCCGACCGTGGGACACCAGGTCTTCCAGGGTGGGTGGTGTGTCGGGATCCCGGGGGACGACCACGGCGACACCCACCTCGCCCAACACGGGGTCGGGGCGCGGTATCACGGCCACCTGTTCAACCCCCGGGTGTGTGCCGAGCACGGCCTCTACTTCCAGCGGGTACACGTTGTAGCCGCCCCGGATGAACATCTCCCGGACGCGGCCAGCTAGCCGGTAGCAGCCGGCAGGATCACGATGGGCCAGGTCCCCGGTGCGGAGCCATCCGTCCACAAGAGCGGTCGCCGTCCCGATCGGGTCGCCCCAGTAGCCGGACATGGCACTGGGGGTCCGGAGCCAGAGCTCGCCGACCTCCCCGTCAGGTACCGGCCTGCCGTCGTCGTCCCTGACCTCGGCCTCCACGCCGGTCCGTGGTCGCCCCACGGTGTGGAGGGCCTCCTCGTCGTCGGCGTCCAGTGCCGTGCCTAGCCCGATGCCGCCCGACTCGGTCGACGAGTAGCGGATGGAATACGGGGCGTCGAACCGTTGCCGGGCCTCGGCTACCAGGGCGGGGGGTGAGGGCCCGCCACCCACCACGACCGCCCTCACGGATCCCAGGTCATGGCCGTCGAAGCCGGGGTGCCTGAGCAACAGCGCTACCTGGGCCGCCACCCCATTGACGGCTGGGAGCCGGTGGCGATCGATGAGTCCCAGCAGCGTTCCGGCGTCCCACCGGTCCATGACGTGGATGGTGGCCCCCGACGCCAGTTGCCAGGGCAGCTTGGTCATCACGCCGACGTGGGGGAAGGCCGTGCCGCTGACCATGTTCTCCCCCGACCCCCATGCGCCGCTGCCGTCTAGGTCAGCGATGGCCGCCAGTTGCCGATTTGTGAACCAGGCCCCCCGGGGATCCCCGGTGGAGCCGGAGGTGAAGCAGATGCACACCGGCCGGTCCGGGTCCTCGGCCAGCGGAGGGACCCCTTCCCCGGTGGAACGTAGGGAGGTCAGGACCCGACCCGGAACCCCGGAGGTCGCCACGACCTCGACGGGGGCATCGTCGGGGAGCCCGTCGGCTAGTTCGTCTGTGGCCAAGACGAGATGAGGGCCGACCGCGTCAACCACCAGGCGTCGTTCCCGGGCCCGCAGCCGGGGGTTGGCGCCCGCGGTGACTGCTCCCACCTTGGCTGCCGCCAGGTACGAGACGACGTACTCCAGGCCCGACGGGAGCGACAACAGCAGTACCTCGCCTGCGTTGAGCCCCCGGGCAGCCAGCCCGGCCGCTACCTCGTCCGAGGCCCGGTCGAGTTCCCGGTACGAGAGGACAGCCCCCGAGGGGACCTGGAAGGCGGTCCGGTCGCCGTGTCGGTGGGCGGCCTCAGCCAGTATCCGGGGGAGCACCGTAGGTCCGGGCGTCGGTCGGGTCAGTCCTCAGCCGTCGACCGGGCCGAGGACGGGTTCAGAGGAGCGGGCGACGAAAACCTGGTGGTCGCGGACGGCCGGTGGACCAGCCGCGGGTGGTCCAGCAGGTGGTTGGACATGGAGGGGACGGTAGTGCGCACCGCCTCCGGCGACCCGTTTAGCCCGGGCTGGGGTGGGGACTGTTAGGGGTCCTAGAATCAGTGGGTCCGTTCGCCTCCGGCGTACAGGCCGATGTCCGCACCCGAGAGCCGAGGAGACGATCGAGCATGGCCCGTCGTTCCGACGCCATCGAGCGGTTCACCGAAGAGGCCGAAGCCTCCGGCCTCCAGGTCGAGGTGCAGCGCTATCCAGACGGCACCCGGACGGCAGCCGATGCTGCAGCCGCCGTGGGCTGCCACGTGGACCAGATTGTCAAGTCCCTGGTCTTCATGGCCGACGTCCGCCCGGTGTTGGTGCTGTGCTCCGGAGGTCGCCGGGTCGACGAGGAACGCCTGGCCTCCTACCTGGGGACCGAAATTCGGATTGCCGGGGCCAGTGAGGTCCGGGCGGCGACCGGGTTCGCCATCGGGGGGACGCCACCGCTGGGACACACCGTGCCCCTCCGCACCGTCGTCGACCCACACCTCATGGACTTCGACGAGGTGTGGGCGGCCGCCGGCACTCCAGACTCCGTGTTCCCGGTGAAGCCCAAGGACCTGGTCCAGGCCACGGCGGGTGCCGTGGTGGGCGTCACCCGCTGACCCTTAGGCGTGTCCGCAACTCCCTTGGTGCCAACCAGACGCTGGGGTTCTACGATCGGGTTATGGCGATCGGCGACATCTTCACGAGGCACCCGGCCAGCGTGGGCCAGACCTGGGTCCAACACTGCCGATTCGCTCTGGCGGTTTCCAGGACCCTGACCGTGGCCGCCGTAGCGGCAGCCGTCCACGCTTTGGTGCCCGCCCTATGTGAGACGACGGCCAGCCGGGCCGTCGACCGGCTCCACGCCCAGATCCATGGACTCCGCGACGCCGATGCTGTGATGGTCGAACCCACGGAGTTCCCTCTCGCGTGAGCCCGACGTGAACTCGGCCCTCGTCGTCGAGGTCACCCGGGGCGACCGGATCGAAAGCCGGCACGAGGTGGACGCCGTCGTCGTGGACCCCTTGGGCTGCCTTGTCGGGTCGTGGGGAGAGCCCCACCGGGCGGTCCTGCCCCGGTCGGCCCTCAAGCCCATCCAGGCCCTCCCCCTGGTGGACACCGGTGCCGCCGACGCCTTCGGCCTCACCGATGCGGAACTGGCCCTGGCCTGCGCCAGCCACCAGGGTGAGCTCAGGCACGAGGAGGCGGTGACCGCCTGGTTGTCAAGGCTCCCGGGGGGCACTAGCTCCCTGGCCTGCGGGGCTCACCCACCCCTGTCCGAGGAGGCGGCCCAGGCCCTGGCGGCTTCCGGTCACCCACCGACGGCCATCCATAACAACTGCTCGGGCAAGCACGCCGGCTTCCTGACCGTGGTCGCCCACCTGGGCCTCAAGGTCGACGGGTACCTGGATCCCGGGCACCCGCTCCACGCCGACCACGTAACCCCGGCCATCGAGAGGACCTGCGGCGTGGACCTGGCAGACGGGCGGCCTGGTGTCGACGGCTGCGGAATCCCGGTGTGGTCGGTAGCCCTCGACCGCCTGGCCAACGGCTGGGCGACCCTCGGAGAGTCCACCGCGGGATCGTCAGCCCATCGCCTCCTCTCGGCCATGCGGGCCGAGCCCTTCCTGGTGGCTGGAACCGGCCGAGCCTGTACCCGGCTCATTGGTACGGCAACCGGGGGCACGGTGGCCAAGGCAGGTGCCGAGGGGGTGTTCTGTGCCGTGGTTCCTGATGAGCACCTTGGCCTGGCCCTCAAAGTACGAGACGGCGGGGCGAGGGCTGCCGAGGCGGTAGCAACGTGGCTCCTGGCCCGCCTGGGCCACCTCGACGCCGCACCATTCGAAGTACTGGTGAACCGCGCCGGTCGACCGGTGGGCGAGGTCCGGGTGACCTCCTGAGGCGGGGGATCCCGGTGGTTCGCCGGCGCTGGTTACGGGCACCACCGGGTAGATCCCTAAGGTTGACAGTGGTGAATCGGTCTGTCGGAGTCGGAGGAACCTGACCCATGGGGAGCTGTGACGGGCGCGTGGTGATCGTGACCGGAGCGGGACGCGGCCTGGGGCGGGCCCACGCCCTTGCCCTGGCCGCCGAGGGGGCCGCCGTGGTGGTGAACGACCTAGGCGTGTCGCGAGACGGTGAGGGTCCGGCCGGTGGGCCGGCCCACGACGTAGTTGCCGAGATCAAGGACGGTGGGGGTCAGGCGGTGGCCAACGGTGCCGATGTGGCCGACTGGGACCAGGCCGCCGAGATGGTGGCTCAGGCCATCACGTCGTTTGGCCGTTTGGATGCCCTGGTGTGCAACGCCGGCTTTCTTCGGGACCGGATGCTGGCCAACATGAGCGAGGAGGAGTGGGATTCGGTCACCCGGGTCCACCTGAAGGGCCACTTTGCCCCGGCCCGCCACGCCATCGCCCACTGGAGGGAATGCTCCAAGGCCGGCGAGTCGGTGGAGGGCCGGGTGGTGATGACCACCTCCGGAGCTGGCCTGATGGGAAGCATCGGGCAGGGGAACTACGCGACGGCCAAGGCCGGGATCGCCCTACTGGTAGTGCAGGCCGCCGCCGAGTGGGGCCGGTACGGGGTTCTGGTGAACGGTGTGGCCCCCGATGCCCGGACCCGCATGACCGAGGGCGTCTTCTACGACACCGAGGTTCCCGACGGCTGGGACGAGAAGGATCCGGCCAACGTCTCCCCGCTAGTGGTGTGGCTGGCCAGCGCTGCTTGCGACGTGACCGGGCGGGTGTTCGAGGCGTCGGGGGGGAGCCTGAACGTTTGTGACGGCTGGCAGCACGGCCCCCCGTCCTCGGTAGGTGAGCGGCGGTTCGCCGTGTCGGAGGTGGCCGACGCCGTCCACGCTTCGATCGCCGGTGCCCCCCAGCCGGCACCCGTGTTCGGCGCTCAGGGCTGACTCCGGTCAGAATCTGTATTACTACACGGTTCGATTGGGGAGCCGGTGATCTACCAACCGGAAGGAATCAGGACATGAAGTTGGTTACGGCGGTCATCAAGCCTTTCAAACTCGACGACGTGAAGGACGCCTTGGGCGTCCTGGGTGTCCAGGGCATGACGGTCAGCGAGGTCCAGGGGTTCGGCCGGCAGGGCGGACACAGCGAGACATACCGGGGCACCGAGTACAAGGTCCTCTTCACCCCGAAGACCCGGGTTGAGGTCGTGGTTGACGACGATGTGACGGACCGGGTGGTCGACGCCATCGTGGCTGCCGCACGTACCGAGAAGATCGGCGACGGGAAGGTGTGGACCACCGACGTTGGCACGCTGGTCCGGATCCGTACCGGGGAGCGCGGCAGCGACGCGGTCTGACCGGCGGGCTGGACCCGGCGCTGGTCACGACGATCCCGGCGCGACCGGGAGGCTTCCGGCGGGCTACCGTCCCGGTCATGACCGCCGACGGCGATTCCCCGGCCGACGTTGAGGACCTAGTCCAGTTCGAGATCCGGAACCAGGTGGCGTGGATCACCATCGACAACCCGGACAAGGGCAATGCCCTGTCACCGGCCATGAGGGACCGTATGGCCGGGCTGCTAAACGGCCTGAACGGTCGCTTTGAGGCCCGGGCGGTTGTCATCACTGCCGCCGGCTCCAAACTTTTCTGTCCGGGAGCCGACATCAGCGTCGAGCGGGAGGCGACTCCGCGACCCGACGGCGCTCCTGAACCGATCGTCGGCGAGTCACGCCGCATGATGCTCGAGGGGCAGCTGAAGCTGATGCCAGCCATCCTGGACTGCGAACTGCCGGTCATCGCCGCCGTGAACGGCACGGCGGCCGGCGTGGGGGCCCACCTGGCCCTGTGCTGCGACCTGGTTGTCATGGCCGACCACGCCAAGTTCATCGAGGTCTTTGCTCGACGGGGACTGGTTCCCGACGGGCTCGGAGCATGGATCCTGCCCCGACTGGTTGGCCTCCAGAAGGCCCGCGAGCTCATGTTCTTCGCCGAGGACATCCCGGCAGCAGAGGCGCTGCGGCTTGGGCTCTGCAATCGGGTAGTGCCCGCCGCCGAGTTGCCGGCGGCGGCCACCGAGTGGGCAGAGCGGCTGGCTTCCGGCCCGACCCGGAGCCTCATGCTCACCAAGTGGCTGGTCAACCGGTCACTGGACGTCGACCGACGGACCCTGGAGGACAACGAAGCTTGGGCCGTCGAGCTCAACAGTGGGACGCACGACGCCCGGGAGGGCGTAGCTAGCTTCCGCGAGCGGCGTGACCCGATCTGGCGCGGCTTCTAGGTTGGCCGCCGTTGTGCTTGGGCGATGATCATCCGGGTTGACGCGGCGGGCGAGGTCAGGGTCGACGAGCACCTCGTGTTCACCGACTTCCACGTGGAGGTGCCGTCCGGCTTTGCCGCCGACGACCTGGCGGCCACCATGGGCGCGGGGACCCGCGCCGATGACGGGCACCTTTGGATCGCCGAGGCGGCTATCCGACACTGGCTTGTCGGGCTCACTGACGACTTGTGGGACGAGGGTTTCTCCGGGATGGTGGCCTACGCGCGGTCCAAGGGATGGACCGACGAAGCAGGCACCCACCTGCGGGCTCACGTCGAGCACGTCGACTGAGCGACAGATCGAAGACCGACCGAAACCGAATCGAGGACTAACTGATGGCCGAGCTGACCGTCTTTCACAACCCCCATTGACACGCCTCCAAGAACGCCTTGGCGGTCGCCGAGGAACTGGGGGTCGACGTGAATGTCGTGCTCTACATGAAGGAACCACCCGACGAGGCCCTCCTGCGCCGCATGGTGGCCGGACTGGAAGGCCCGGTCGAGGATCTTGTGCGCAAGGATTCCCAGTTCAAGAAACTGGAGCTGGTCGCTGACGACTATGTCAGAAACGCTGACGCCGTGGTGGAGTTACTGGCTCGTCGCAAAGCCCTTCTGCAACGACCGGTCCTGGTCCGCGGAGACCTTGACCGAGCGGGCCCCCTAGTGGCCTGCGTCGGACGACCGAAGGACCGGCTCTACGAATTCATCGGGGCGACGGGATCGTGACCACCCGGTGGCCGGCAGACGGGAGGGGCCGGTGATCGCTCTACAGCCGACGGACGGTAGCGGTTCATGACCCTCACGGCCGACCTGTGTGACGAGCACGGAGACGAGGCCCGGGTCTTGGACGGCGGGTTCGCCTCGTACGGTGGCGCTACCTCGTTCGCCGGACCGGTGACCACGCTGTCGGCCTTCGAGGACAACTCGCTGGTCCGCGAGGCGCTGGCCGAGGAGGGTGGTGGTCGGGTCCTGGTCGTCGCCGCGGGCGGCTCCACCCGGTGCGCCATGGTGGGAGGAAACCTGGGCGCCCTGGCTGAGGACAACGGCTGGGCTGGCATCGTCGTAGACGGCAGCGTTCGCGACGCCGCCGAACTGCGGGAAACCACGGTGGGCATCCGGGCCCGGGGAACCAGCCCTCGGAGAAGCGTCAAGCGGGGAGTCGGCGAACGGGACGTTCCGATCACTGTGGCCGGCGTGGACCTGGTGCCAGGGATGTGGCTGTGGGCCGATGAGGACGGGATCGTGGTGGCTGACCGGAATCTGGAGGCCTGAGGATCGCTTCCCAGTCGGCTAGCGGTCAGGCGAAGTCGGGTCGGCGCTTCTCGCGCAGGGCTCGAACGCCCTCCGCTTTCACCCGGCCCTCGGGAGGCCGGTACGTTCACGCCAAGCGGCGCCATCTCGGGCGCCGGTAAAACGGGAGGAACCCGATGCTCGCTGCCATCCTCATGGAGACCCCCACCGAGGAACTGATGGTCGCCGACGACGTGACCCTGCGGGACTTGGCCCCCGGGGACGTCAAGGTGAAGATCGCCCACAGCGGCGTGTGCCATTCCGACCTGTCGGCCATGAACGGCACGATTCCCCAGACCCCACCGGCCGTACTGGGCCACGAGGGCGCCGGCGTGGTAACCGACATCGGCGACGGGGTGACCCACGTGGCGCCCGGGGACCACGTCATCATCGCCTTCTCCCCACCGTGTGGAACCTGCCCGTACTGCACTGGTCGCGGCCAACCCAACCTGTGCATAGACGGCTTCTTCGCCATGAGCGCCAACCCACAGTTCCGGCGGGGCGACACGGTGGTTGGGGCCATGACGGGCTGCGGCACGTTTGCCGAGGAGACCATCGTTCCCGGGATCGCGGCCATAAAGATCGACGACGACATCCCGCTAGACGTGGCCGCCCTGGTGGGCTGTGGCGTGACCACCGGCGTGGGAGCCGCGCTCAACACGGCCGGGATCACCCCGGGATCCTCGGTGCTGGTCATCGGCGCCGGCGGTGTCGGCGTGGCCGCCATCCAGGGGGCCCGCATCGCCGGAGCAGCGGTCATCGTGGCTGTGGACCTGCACGAGGGAAAACTGGACCGGGCCAAGGCCTTCGGCGCCACCCACGGCGTACTTCCCGATGACCTCCCGGCAGCGCTGGCCGAGATCACCGCCGGGGAGGGTTTCGACTTCACCCTGGAGTGCATCGGCATGCCGACCACTATGCGGCAGGCCTTCGACATGACCCGTCGCGGGGGTACCAGCTGCATCGTTGGTGTAGGCCGAATGGATGAGACCTTCGCGCTCTCGGCCTTTGAGATGTTCTTCTCCGAGAAGACCCTGGTCGGCTCCATGTACGGCGGGGCTGACGTGAGAACCGACTTCAACCGCTTCCTGCGCCTCTACAAAGCGGGGCGTCTCGACCTGGAGGGGATGATCAGCCGGCGGATCCACATCGATGAGGTCAACGATGCCATGGCCTGCATTGGTGACGCCGACATCATCCGCCAGGTGATCGACTTCTAGAACCGACAGGACACAACCCAGGAGAAGCTATGCGAGTCATCGTCGACTTCGACCTCTGTGAGAGCAACGCCATCTGCATGCAGATCGCCCCCAACGTCTTCGAGGTCCGGGACGACGACTTCCTGTACGTCCTGGAGGAGAACCCGGGAGAGGATGACCGCTCCACCCTTCAAGAGGCCGTCCAGCGCTGTCCCAAGCAGGCCATCTCCCTGGAGGACTGAACGGCGGTGCTTGACGCCGTCACCATCGTCGGGGCTTCCCTGGCGGGCTTCTGGGCGGCGGAGACGCTCCGTCGCGACGGCTTCGATGGCCCTGTCGTCCTGATCGGCGAGGAGCCATACGCCCCCTACGACCGGCCGCCGCTGTCCAAGAAGTACCTGGCCGGAGACCTCGACGACGACCGCTTGGACCTGGTGTCGGCCGACCGACTGGCCGACCTGGACCTCGACCTGCGCCTCGGATGCCGGGCCACCGGCCTGGAGGTGACCTCCCGGACCTTGGAGGTGGACGGCATTGCCGAGCCATTTGACGGCCTGGTACTGGCCACTGGCGCCCGGTGCCGGACGCTGCCCGACACCGAGGGCATGGCCGGTGTGTACACGCTGCGCACCCGGGATGACGCGGCGGCCATCCGAGACGCCCTAGCCGCCGGAGTCCGACGGATGGCCGTGGTGGGGGCCGGCTTCATCGGTGCCGAGGTGGCTTCCACGGCTATCCAAAGGGGTGTCGAGGTGACCATGGTGGAGGCACTGGACACGCCGTTCGGACGGGTGCTGGGTACCGAGATGGGCGCCGTGGTGGCCGACGTTCACCGTTCCCACGGGGTTGAGCTGCGCACTGGGACGGGGGTCGACGAGGTGCTGGGCGACGACCGGGTTACCGGTGTCCGCCTGGCTGACGGGTCCACGCTGGACGCTGACCTGCTGGTGGTGGGCATCGGCGTGGTGCCGGCCACCGACTGGATGGAGGGTTCAGGCCTCGTCCTGGACGACGGCGTGGTGTGCGACGCCACCTGTCTGGCCGCTGACCGGGTGGTGGCGGCCGGGGACGTGGCCCGGTGGCCCAACCCGCGCTACGAGGGTCTGATGAGGGTGGAACACTGGGACAATGCCGTCCAGCAGGGGGTCCACGTGGCCCGTCGCCTGCTGCAAACCGAAGAGGAGGCGACGTCGTTCGCACCCGTGCCGTGGTTTTGGAGCGACCAGTACGACCGCAAGGTCCAGTTAGCCGGCCGGACCCATCCCGACGACGACGTCCAGGTAGCGGTCGGCTCGACCGCCGAGCACCGTTTCGTGGCGTTCTATGGACGGGAGGGTCGCCTTACTGCGGTGCTTGGCATGAACCGGCCCCGACACGTCATGCAGGCCAGGGCGTTGCTCGAGCAGGACGCCTCGTGGGACGAGGCCCAGGCCTTGGCCGCCGATTGGGACTGACCGACCGACGGCCGACCCTGTGGGCCTGCGTGGTCGTCCTGGCGGTCTTGTCGATGTCCGGCTGCGGGGGGCCCGAACCAGCGACGCTTGACATCGAGGTCGTGGAACCGCTGGTTCCGGCGGCCCTCCTCCCGGCCCACCCTGACCTAGTAGTTGACGTGGACTGCGGAAGCCCGGATCCGGATCGCCTCGGACCGGTGACCTGTGTTGCCACCGTCTCAGGTGTTGAGGTGTCGGTCCTGGTGCACCGGCCGGCCATCGACGGAAGGATCCGCGTCGAGTCCCCGGCCCTGCTGGTGGATGCCGCCGACGTCGCTACCCGGGCCGCCGGGCGCCTGGAGGCCGACCTTGGGTTCCCGGTCGCTGTGGCTTGTCGTCCCGCTGTGCGGGTGGCCGTCCCCGGCCAGGAGTTCGCCTGTCGGGCCACCGATCCGGAGGACCGGCCGATGGACCTCGTGGCCACCCTGATTGACACCGACGGCTCGTTCCGCCTCCGGTTCGGCTAATCAGTCGAGCAGCCTCTCCCGGAGGCGGATGTTCACCATGCGTCGCTCGCGGTGCTGGGCGACCATCAGGGCTCCCTGGGGCACCGGGTGGTCGTCCAGGAAGCGGTCCACATCAGGAGCTACCTCGGGTCCAACCAGAGCCCGGATGCCCTCCAGCATGCGGGCGATGCTGTTGGACGGCAGCCGGCTAGCGAGGTCGTCCCAGCGATCGGTGATCGAGCGCCAGGCCAGGGCCCGGTGATGGGGGTGGGCCAGCAGTGACCGGACCAGGAACGGAGCATCCTGGGTGCGGACGACGCTGTCGTGAACCTCACCCAGTAGGGCTTCGACGGCGGTCCGGTCGGGGAACAGGGCCAGCGCCCGGAGGTGTCGCTGTTCAACCTGCGCACTCTCCGCCCCGTTGACCAGCTGTCGGAATGCGTCGCGTTCCTCGGGTCCGCCGTGGCTGGCCACCAGGGTTACCACGGCACCGTCCACGGCTGGGTCGGAGGGGTCCGAGGCCGTCCAGCGGCGTCGGGCCTCGGTGACCACCGATGGGTCATCGGCCAGGGTGCCGGTGGCGACCAGCACCGCTCCCCGCAGCCGACGGGTCCGGTCGTCGTCGCTGGCGGTCGGCTCCCAGCCGAGGTGGTGGACGACCCCCTCCAGTAGAGAGCGGGCCTCGGCGGCCAGGATCTCGTGGCGTTCGGGGGCTACCAGGTCCATCGTGCCGAGCGCCCGCAGTACGGCCTGCCATACGGCCAGGTCCAGGTCGGTGGCGAAGGCGGTGGCGAAGTCGGCGAAGGTCGCCGGGTCGTGGTAGCCAGCCAGGGTGGCCGCCCACCGATCGTCCACGGCCATGGCCCGTTCGGCGGCGGTCAGCAGGGCCGGCCGGGGGGCTGCGGGTAGGGAGGTCCGGTGAAAGCCCGTCGCATCGGCGTTACCGGTGAGCAGGGGGCCGCCCAGTTCCACGATCACCGGCCGGTCACCGAGCAGCACCCGGTGTTCCCCGACCGTGGTCCGGAGCCGCACCGGGACCTGCCATCGCGTGCCGTCGTCCCGGCCGTCGTAGCGGAACGGCCGTTGGGAGAGCGTGCACCGGCCGTCGTCCGCCATTACCTCGACTAGTGGGTGTCCACCGCGAAAGATCCAATTTTCCATGAGATCGCCCACCGGTTCGCCGGAGGCCGCTTCCAGAGCCGCCCACAGGTCGGCGTTGTCAGTGTTTCCCTCGAGGTGGTCCGACAGATAGCGCCGGACACCGTCCCGGAAGGTCTCCTCGCCGAGGAACTGCTCCAGCATCCGGACCACTGCGGCACCCTTCTCGTAGGTCAGGACGTCAAACATGGATTCGGCGTCGGCCGGCGTGACCACCGGGTACTCGATGGGGCGGGTGGAGGCTAGGGCGTCCACGTCGAAGGCTGCGGCCCGGTCGGCACAGAAGCCCGACCACATGTCCCAGTCGGGTCGCCACGCCTCAACCGCCTTGACTTCCATGAACGTGGCGAAGGCCTCGTTCAGCCAGATCCCGTTCCACCAGCGCATGGTGACCAGGTCACCGAACCAGAGGTGGGCTAGTTCGTGACTGACCACCGAGGCCACGGCTTCCAACTCCCGCTGGTCGGCTTCGTCCGGGTCGACCAGTAGGAGGACCTCGCGGAACGTGATGCAGCCCAGGTTCTCCATGGCGCCGAAGGCGAAGTCGGGCAGGGCGACCAGGTCGACCTTGCCTCCCGGTACCTCCAGGTCGTACCAGTCGGCAAGCCACCGAAGCGAGTGGGTGGCCACCTCCAAGGCGAACGCCGTTTGGTGGCCTCGCCCCGGCGGGTAGACAATCCGGACTGGCACGCCATCCACGTCGACCGGCTCGGTCGCCTCGAGCGGCCCGACCACGAAGGCCACCAGGTAGGTGGACAGGGGAATGGTGTCGACGAACGCCACCCGGTCGGTGCCGTTGCCCAGTGGGGTGCGCGAGGCCTGGGCACCGTTGGACACGGCCAGCAGGTCCTCGGAGACGATCAGCGACACCCCGAACGTGGCCTTCATGTCTGGCTCGTCGAAGCACGGGAAGGCCCGGCGAGCGTCGGTGGACTGGAACTGGGTGGCGGCGATGGTGTGCTCGGTGCCGTCGTCGGCGACCAGGGTGCTCCGGTAGAAGCCTCTTAGCCGGTCGTTCAGGATTCCTGAGAACGACACCTCCAACCGGAGCGGCCCGACGGCCCACGGTTCAGAGGCGTCTAGGTGGAGCCGCTGGTCGGCCTCGTCCACGGTGACCGACAGGGGGATACGTCGGTCTGCCACCACGGCCATCGCCTCGTGGACAACCAGCTCAGCGGCATTGCAGGTGATCCGGTCGGTGGGCTCCACCACCGTGGTTTCGATGACCACCGTCCCGCCGAAGGTGTGGGCTACCAGGTTGGGGGCCAACTCCAACTCGTAGTGGCGGGGTAGGACGTTCCTGGGGAGGCGGTGGTCGGCCACGGGCGGCGAGCGTACCGGCCGGGCGGGTACCTTTCGCCGACGTGTAGCGGGCATGATGTCGGTTGGACGGTCACCGGGGCCAGTCCTACGGCCCGGGGGAGGCCAGCGTGGGAGAGGCCGTGGGAGACCTTGCGCTGGACGTGGTGGGCGTCGGGAACGCCATCGTCGATGTCCTGGCTGAGGTCGACGAGACATTTGTCGTCGAGCACGGCCTGGCCAGGGGCTCAATGACGCTCATCGACGCCGACCGGGCCGTCGAGCTCTACGCCGCCATGCCGCCCGGACTGGAAGAGTCGGGCGGGTCGGCGGCCAACACCATGGTCGGCGTGGCGTCTTTCGGCGGGCGGGCGGCCTACATCGGCAAGGTGGCCGACGACTTCCTGGGTGAGGTCTTCCGGAGGGACCTGCGCCACGTGGGTGTCCGGTTCGACGTACCTGGGGTGGCCGGCGCCGATCCCACGGGACGGTGCCTCATTCAGGTGACCCCGGACGCGCAGCGAACTATGAACACACACCTGGGGATCTCTTCCCACCTCTCGCCGGACGATGTCGCCCCCGACCTGGTGGCCTCGGCCTCTCACCTGTATTGCGAGGGTTACCTCTGGGATACCGAGGAGGCCAAGGCGGCGATCCGCCGCGCCATGGACGTGGCCCACGCCGCCGGCCGGACGGTATCGCTCAGCCTTTCCGACGGATTCTGCGTGGACCGGCACCGCGACGAGTGGCGGGGCCTGCTGGCCGACCGGGTGGACGTGGTGTTCGGCAACGGCAACGAGATGTGCTCGCTGTTCCAGGTAGACGACGTCGACGCGGCGATCGATGCCGTGTCCAGGGAGGTGGACCTGGCCTTTGTGACGCTGGGACAGCGGGGGTCGCTGGTCATCCACGGGTCCGAACGGATCCCAGTGGTGGCCGACGAACTCCACGCCGTTGTCGACACCACGGGGGCCGGCGACCTGTACGCCTCCGGGGTCCTTTACGGCCTCAGTCAGGGAGCCGACCTAGCCCACGCGGCCCGGCTGGGGAGTATCGCTGCGGCCGAGGTGATTAGCCACCTGGGAGCCCGGCCGGAAAACGACCTGGTGGCCGTGGCCGAGTCGATCCTGGGCTGACCGAGGCGTTCACCGCTCCGATCGGGTGGGACGAGGAACCCGGGGGTACCGTCCGGGTCATGAGCGACGGCTACACCTGCTTCGACGTCAAGTTGGACGGCGGCGTCGCCACGGTCACTCTTAGCCGTGGCGAGCAGCTGAACACCATGACTCCCGCCTTCTGGAATGAGCTCCCGGCCCTGGTGAGGGACCTAGACGCTACCGGGGAGGCCCGAGTGGTGGTGCTGGCTTCCACGGGACGCCACTTTTCTGCCGGCATGGACCTTTCAGTATTCGGCAGCACTCGTCCCGAGGGCGAGACGGGTCGGCTGCGATCCAACCTGCGGGCCAACGTCCTGCACCTTCAGGAGACGTTCTCGGTCTTCGAGAAGGCCCGGATGCCGGTCCTGGCAGCCGTCCAGGGTGGCTGCATTGGCGGGGCGGTCGACATGGTTACGGCGTGCGACATGCGGTACGCCACCGAGGACGCCTTCTTCTGCATCCAGGAGATCAACATTGGTATGACGGCCGACGTGGGCACCCTGCAGCGGCTTCCCAGGCTTATCCCTGAAGGTGTGTGCCGTGAGCTGGCCTACACCGGTCGACGGATGCCGGCCGCTGAGGCGAAGGCCGTTGGCCTGGTCAACGAGGTCTACAGCGACCACGAGGCCCTGCTGGACGGCGTGCACGAGGTGGCCCGCACCATCGCCTCCCGGTCGCCGCTGGCCATCTACGGGTCTAAGCAGATGATCACCTACGCCCGGGACCACTCCACGGCCGACTCACTGGACCACATGGCCACTTGGCAGGCCGGCATGTTCCAACCGGCTGACATGGCCGAGGCGTTCGCTGCGCAGGCCGAGGGGCGGGAGGGCGACTTCGACGACCTGCTGCCCTTCCGGGGTGGCCTGGCCGACGGCGTCTGACCCCGGTTAGGTGAGTACTCGGCCGGTCCACCTGGGCCTGGCCGCGGCCCGGCGCATTGCCCTGGCCGCCCAGGGGTTCGCCGACCGTCCACCCTCCGGGCGAGTCGACGTCCGGCACTTCCGACGGGTCCTGGGGCGTCTCGGTCTGCTGCAACTGGACTCGGTGCAGGCCGTCTGCCGCTCCCACTACTTGCCCGTCTACAGCCGACTTGGCGCCTACGACCGTGCGGCCCTGGACCGGTGGCTGTGGCACTCCGGCGAAATGTTCGAGGCGTGGTTACACGAGGCATCGATCCTGCCCGTCGACCGGGAACCCTCTCTCCGGTGGCTCCGGGCCCGGGCCCGGGCGGGCGAGACGTGGGCTGGCCTGGCCGCCCTAGCCAAGAAACGGGCCGACTACGTGGCCTCCGTCCTCGACGAGGTGGTGTGCCGAGGGCCGATCACCGCCGCTGACCTCGCCGACCCCCGTCCCCGGACCGGGTCCTGGTGGGACGGACGCTCGGACGGCAAGCGGGCCGTGGACTGGTTGTTCCGGGTGGGCGACGTGGGGAGCCGGCGGGTCGGGAACTTCCAGCGCACATACATGGTGTTCGACGAGGTCGTTCCAGCTTCCGTCCGGGCGCGCCCCACCCCCTCGGAAGCCGACGCCCAGGCCGATCTGCTCGAGGAGGCAGGACGTTGCCACGGGGTGGGGACGGCTGCTGACTTGGCTGACTACCACCGGATCAGCCTCCGCGAGGCACGGCCACGGCTGGACGACCTGGTGGACCAGGGTCGCCTGGTGCCGGCCACCGTGGACGGCTGGCGCGACGACGCTTTCCTCCATCCCGACGCGACCCGCCCCCGGTCGGTGGCGGCCCGGGCCCTCCTGTCGCCCTTCGACCCGGTGGTGTGGTTCCGGCCACGGGCCGAGCGGCTCTTCAACTTCCGGTACCGCATCGAGATCTACGTGCCGGCCGGCAAGCGAGAGTACGGGTACTACGTGCTGCCGTTCCTCTTAGGCGACCGCCTGGTGGGCCGAGTGGACCTCAAAGCCGACCGGGCCGCCGGCCGACTCCTTGCCCGCGGCACGTATGCCGAAGAGGGGGTCGACCGGAACTGGGTGGCCGTCGAGCTCTCCGCCGAGCTTGACCGCCTAGCCGCCTTCCTGGGGCTGTCCGAGGTGTCGGTGGGACCCAGGGGAAACCTGGCCTCCGCCCTGCGCTCGACCCGGCGAGGCTGAGCGCCGAAGGGCTCAGGTGCGGGCCCGACACCAGGCGGCGTAGCGGGACAGGTGGCCGAGGGCGACCACGGCCCGGTCGGCTGACGGGTAGCAGAGCCGTCCCGACTCCCGGACGGCGGTGACCATGGGATTGTCCGGTTGGGCCACGGCCAGTTCCGAGGCCACTAGCACCGGCTTGCCGTGAGAGGTGGCGGCCGCCACCGCCGCCTCGGCGTACCGCTGCTCCTGACGCTCGTGGAAATCAACGATGCGGTCCAGGCCATAGTCGGGATGGAAGGGGCCGTCGCGGGTCAGTGCCGCCGTGTTGCCCTGGATGCCCAGGCCCAGCTGGACCACTGAGTCGACGGCCGGGTGGCCGGCCACCAAGTCGAGCAGTTCGGGGATGGTGTCCCGGGTTTCGCCCCCCGCCAGGTCCACCGGGTTGTTCCGGCTCCAGCGTGGCGGGAGCAGGGCGTCCACGGAGGCCAGCAGGTCAGCAGGCAGGGCGGTCAGGACCAGGTCGGGATGGGCGGTCACGGCGTCCGCGGTGACCACCCCCCAGCCTCCGGCCGTGGTCAAGACCAGGACACCGTTCCCGCCCGGCAGGGGCTGAGTGGCCAAGGTGGCCGCCGCCTCGAAGGCCGCCTCGATAGTGGTCGCCCGGACCATTCCGGCCTGGCGGGCCATACCGTCGAACACCCGGTCGTCGGTGGCCAGGGAGCCGGTGTGGGAGGCGGCAGCCCGCTGGCCACCGTGGGTAGCCCCACCCTTGACGACAACCACGGGCATCCGGGGGGTCACCGACCGGATTCGCTCGAAGAAGTCTCGGCCGTCGTCCAGGCCCTCCACGTAACAGAGCCCGACGTCGGTTTCCGGATCGTCGGCGAACCACTCCAAGTAGTCGGCGACACCAGTGGCTGCCGCGTTGCCGGCCGACACCGAGCGGCTCAGGCCGACGCCCGTTTGGCTGGCGTAGTTCTGGAAGGCCGACACAAAGTTGCCGGACTGCGACGCGACACCGATCCGACCGCGGGGGGGAAAGGGGGCCACGATCTGTGCGCAAAGACCGACCGGTGGTGAGGTGACACCCTGGCCGTTGGGCCCGGCCAGCACCAGGTCCAACTCGTCGGCCAGAGTCACCAGCCGGGCCTCGGCTTCGGCCCCCTCGGGCCCCGCCTCGGCGTAACCGCCCGCGGCCACGAATATGGCCCGGACGCCACGCGCCGCCGCCGATCGAATGATCTCCTCGTTGGCCGACACCGGGGTGCACGCCACCAGGAGGTCCGCCGCACCGTGGGGGACGGCGTCGACCGAGGCCAGGACTGGCCGGCCCAAGATGGTGTCCTCACCACGGCCCACGGCGAACACGTCGCCCCGGTAGCCGCAGGACAACAGGTTATGGAGAGTCACGAAGCCGAACTTTCCCGGATGGCTGGATACCCCGGTGACCACTACCCCTCGGGGTTCAAACAGCGGGGTCAGGTCCCGGGTCATCAGGCGGGGTCCTTGTCCCGGGAGGCCTCGACCAGGGCGTCCACGGCGACGGCCTGGCCGTCGACGAGGATCAACGGGTTCAGGTCCACCGAGGCCACGTCGGGGTCGATGGCCAGGTCACCCAGGGCGCAAAGGATGTCGGCCAGGGCGTGGCGGTCCACGGCTGGCTCACCGCGGAACTCTCCGAGTAGGGCCTGGGCACCTAGGTCATCGATCAGATCGTGGGCGTCGAGGCGGTCCAACGGTGCCAACCGGAAGGCCGCGTCGGCTACCGCCTCGGCCAGTACGCCGCCCACCCCGAGCATTACGCACGGGCCGAACTGCGGGTTGCGGACCATTCCGGCGATCAGCTCCCGGGAGCCTCGGACCATGGTGGAGACCAGCAGCTCAACTGGCCCGTCCTCGGGCCGGGCGGCGGCTAGCAACTCGGTTGCTGCCTTCCGGACCTCGTCCTCGGAGGTCAGCGACAGGCGGACCAGGCCCCGCTCGGTCTTATGGGCGATGGCATCACCGCACAACTTGATGACCGCCGGTAGGCCAACAGAACGGGCAACGTCAACCGCGGCCTCCGGATCACCGACCGTGGCCCAAGCCGATACCGGGATACCGGCGTCGGCGACTATCTGGCGAGAGCGCGCCTCGGAGAGCGTCCGTGTTCCCCGCCTCGCGGGGGAATCGATCCCGTTCTCGGTCATCCCACAGGGTAGGTAGCCGCACCCGGGGTCGGGCAATGCGAGGCAGGATCCGGACCGGATCGACGGTCCAGGGTGGCCGGACTAACGGACCGAGGCGATCCTGAGCGGTTCAACCCCTGGCCCCTATCCTCTCGGCGGTGAGCATGCACGAGTTCGACCACGAGAGCGAGGAACTCGTACGGTCGGTGTTCGATTACGCCCTAGACCGTCTGCGCAACGAGCCCCCGCTGGACGGTCCGATGAGTGCCGAGGAGCTCTATGCGCTGGTCGGCGAGACGATCACCCCGGCGGGTCTCGGTGGCTCCGAGGCGCTCCGCCGCTACGCCGACCACCTCGCGCCGGCCTCCATCTCGGCCGACCACCCCCGGTACCTGGCCTTCGTTCCCGGAGCCCCGACCAAGGCGGCCTCGGCGTTCGACCTCGTGCTCGGCTCCTCCTCGCTTTGTGGTTCGACCTGGCTGGACGGTGCCGGCATGGTCTTTGCCGAGAACCAGGCCCTGCGGTGGATCGCCGACCTGGCTGACATGCCCGCTTCGGCCGGCGGCTGTTTCGTCACCGGCGGCACGATGGCCAACCTCTCGGCCCTGGTTACGGCACGGTACGAGGCAATCCAGAAGCGTGTCGCGGCCCGACAGCCCCGCCCTAACCGATGGGCTGTTGTCGCTTCGGAGAGCACACACTCCTCGGTCGACTCGTCGGCAAGGGTCATGGACGTCGACGTCATCCTGGCAGCGGTCGACGGGGACCGGAAGCTACGCGGCAGTGCCGTAGCCGAGGCGATCACCGGTCGACCGGCGGGCACCGAGGTGTTCGCCGTCGTCGCCACGGCAGGCACCACCAACCTGGGCATCGTTGACGCCCTCGACGGCATCGCCGAGGCCTGCGCCGAAGCCGGTGTGTGGCTACACGTAGACGGCGCCTACGGCGGCGCAGCGATGGCCGCCCCGTCGGTCCGCAGACGGTTCGACGGCATCGAACGGTGCGACTCGTTGGTGGTCGACCCCCACAAGTGGCTCTTCTCGCCCTTCGACTGTGCGGCGCTGCTCTACCGGGATCCGCCGGTGGCTCGGGCGGCCCACACCCAGCACGCCGGGTACCTAGAGCCGATTATCGACGACACGGTCTGGAACCCCTGCGACTACGCGCACGTCCTGACCCGTCGGGCCCGAGGTATGCCCTTCTGGTTCTCGCTGGCCGTCCATGGGACCGACGCCTACCGGGACGCCATCGAGCACACCCTGGACGTGGCCCGGGCGGCAAGAGACCTGGTCGTCGCCGCCCCGCATCTGGAACTCCTGGTCGAGCCCGAACTCTCGGTCGTGGCCTTCCGACGAACAGGCTGGGACCTGGCCGACTACCAGACGTGGTGCGACCGTCTGCTGGCCGACGGCACGGCCCTGCTCACTCCGACCACCGTCGACGGAACTGGCGCCATGCGGGTCTGCATCGTCAACCCCCGGACCACCGTCGAGGACTTGGCCGAGGTCCTCGCCACGCTGGAACCCGGGGCCTGAGCCGGGATTTGCTCCGGGACCCGTCGACCAAACTCCGGGTCATCGGCCCCGAGGACGAGTGTCGGACACCGTCCGATGGTTGCCAGTCAGGCTGACAGGGCGGCGTATCCGGGCTTGATCCGGTCGTTGATGAGGGCAAGGCGCTCGTTGAACGGCAGGAAAGCACTCTTCATGGCGTTGATGGTCAGCCACCGAAAGTCGTCCAGCCCCCAGTCGAAAGCCTCGCCGACAGCGGCCATCTCCGACGTCATGGACACGCCGCTCATTAGGCGGTTGTCGGTGTTGACAGTGATCCGGAACCCCAGGTCCCGGAGCAGCCCGATGGGGTGAGCAGCCACGTCGACTGCCGCTCCGGTGTGAACGTTGGACGTCGGGCAGAGCTCGAGGGGGATGCGGCGATCCCGGACGAAGGAGGCCAGGCGACCCAGGCGGGGCGGAGCATCGTCAGGCACCTCAATGTCGTCCACGATTCGCACCCCGTGGCCCAGCCGCTCGGCCCCGCAGAACTGGACGGCCTCCCAGATAGAGGCCGGTCCAAAGGCCTCCCCGGCATGGATGGTGAAGTGGAAGTTCTCTCGTTGCAGGTACTGGAAGGCCTCCAAGTGGAGGGTCGGAGGGTAACCGGCCTCCCGGCCGGCGATGTCAAACCCGACCACGCCCTGGTCCCGGTACCGGACGGCCACCTCGGCCACGGCCATCGAGTCGGTCGAGGTGCGCATTGCGGTCACCAGGGTCCGGATGACCAGGTTGGTTCCCGACGAGCCGTCAGCGAACCCGGCCAGGACCGCCTCCAGCACCTCGTCCAGCGCCATGCCCCGGTCGGTGTGGAGAGCGGGGGCGAAGCGGACCTCGGCGTAGACGCATCCATCGGCGGCCAGGTCGGCCGCGCACTCGGCAGCCACCCGGTGGCAGGACTCAGCGGTCTGCATAACCCCGACGGTGTGGTCGAAGGTCTCCAGGTAGAGGCCAAGGTCCCGCCGGTCGGCGCCCCTCCTGAACCAGGTGGCCAGCTCGGCCGGATCGGTGGTGGGCAGGTCCCGGTAGCCGGTCAGGTCGGCCAACTCAACGACGGTGGTGGGCCGCAGCCCGCCGTCCAGGTGATCGTGGAGGACGACCTTGGGTGCCTGGTGGATCAGGTCGCGGTCCGGTGCCACGGTTTCCATGGTGCAGGTTACCCGGGGTTGTGGACCAGGCCCGGGGGAGGGGAGGGGAGGTCAGGCGAAGCCGCGAAGCGGTAGGTCTGCACTGCGCTGCAGCCAGTTGTCGTCCCGGTAGTGGGCCGTCCCGTCGATCACGTGCAACGTGTAGGCAAGACGCGGGCGGTCCGAGGTGTTGGCGCCGCTCCAGTGGGGGAGGCATCCGTGGAAGGCGACCAGGGTTCCAGCTTCTGCCTCCATCGGCACCAGGTCACCGTGGTCGTACGGCGTGGGGTCCAGGACGTCGGTGGTGGTGCCGCCGGTGCCGTCGAGTCGGAACCGGGTCCGGGCGCCGCCGACGTGTCCTCCCGGGATGGCCCACATGCAGCCGTTAGCGACCGTGGCGTCGTCAAGGGCGAACCAGAGGCCAACCACCGTCTGGGGGTCGGTCCACAGGAAGGAGTGGTCGCAATGGCAGACCACCTCCCCGCCGATCCGGGGGGGCTTAAAGATGACCATGGACTGCAGGAGGAGTGGGTCGGTGACGCCCAGCTCGGCCACCAGGGAGGCAAGGTCACTCGTTCGGGAGAACTGGTCGAAGGCCGGGTCAAGGTCGTGCAGGGCATGGCCCATCTTGTTCAGAGCCCGGTCCATTGGAGCGACCAGGTTTCCGTCGGCGTCAAAGGCCCCGTTCTCGAAGAACGGACGGATCACGTCAGCTGATGTGAGAAACCAGTCGTCCTGGGCGTGGGTCTGCTCGGTGGTGGAGAACACGGTGGCCGCGCCGTCGGGTAGGCCCTGTGAGGCGTAGCCGGCTACCAGCTCGTCGATGCGGCGGCGGAGGGACTCGACCCGGTCGGGTGACACAAACCCGGGTAGGACTACGAAGCCGTCGCGTTCCCAAGCCTCCCGACGATCCTTGTCCAGGACGGTGCTCGCCGCGCTCACTCCTGGCCTCGCCGGTATCGAAGCCCATTGGCGGCCGGCATGCGGAGACGGCTCGAGGCGAACACCAGGACCAGAAGGGTGGCGACGTGGGGGGTGATTGGCGGCAGTTCACGCATGACCTCTTCACTCACCGAGTACCACCACAGCACGACGAGGGCTAGAGCAGCGAACCCAGTCCCCGCTGCAGGTCGACGTCGAAGGACTGCTCGCACGGCCAGAGCAGCCAGGGCTGCGCCGACTAACAGCAAGAGGGCGTGTACCGCGGTGCGGTCACGGAGTTGCAGAGCGTCAGCGAAACCGAAGAGCATCGAGCCAAGGAAAGCACCTACCGGTTGCCAGTTGCCGAAGATGACAGTGGCCAGCCCGATGAACCCTCGGCCCTGAACTTGAGCCTCTCGGTAGATGCCGGTCTGTTCAATGACGATGAAGGCGCCACCGAAGCCGGCCAGACCGCCACTGACTACCACGGCAAGGGTCTTCATCCGGTACACGTTGACTCCGAGACTGTCCGCAGCGACTGGGTGCTCGCCGGCCGCCCGGATTCGCAAGCCAAGACTCGTTCGCCACAGGATCACCACTGAGGCAGGGACGAGGAGTAGCGCCAACAGGGTCGCCCAAGAGACGTTGCTGGTGATTCCAGACAAAAGGGCTGACAGGTCTGACACTAGGAACCATCCCTGGTCAGAGAGCCAGCCGAAAAGGTCGGGGGTGCTCCATCCAAACATGTCGCCACCCGAAACGAATGGCAGATCCCCGTGTCCTACCGACTCCACCCGCGGAGATTGGGTGATGCCACCTCCGGAGCGAGCCGCAAAGACTTCGCCGGACAGGAACCGGGCCAGGGCCGGCGCCAGGATGTTGATGGCCACGCCGGAGATGATGTGGTCGACGCCGAAACCGACCGTGGCTATTGCGTGGAGTAGGCCACCCGCGGCTCCGCCGGCTACACCGATGGCTAGGCCCCACCAGGGCCCGAATTCCAGCGCCCCCCAGGCTCCGAACCAGGTGCCCAGAATCATCATTCCTTCGAGGCCGATATTCACCACGCCGGCTCGTTCGGCCCAGATCCCGCCCAGGCCGGCTAACAGAATTGGTATGGCCCGCCGGAGGGTGGATTCGGCGGTACCAGCCGAGATCAGATCAGTGGTCTCTGGTCGCGCCAGTTCTTGAGTAAGCGAGAGAGCTATGACCAAGCCGAGGGCGGCGACCATCCATCGCATTACCACCGAGTCACGCAAGGTCGGGCGCCTCATGACGTCGGTTCCAGAGTTCGCTGGGTGGCCGACGCAGCGTCTCGAGCCTCCTGGGCCCGACGGATTCGGTTAACCACCTCGTAGGCCACAACAGCTGAGAGCACGACCACTCCCTGGAGGATGGACACGATCTCTCGTGGGGTATCGCCTACCACGTCCAGGATGGGCGCAGCGCTGTCAAGCCAGCCGAACAGGAGGGCCCCCACTGCCACTCCGGCAGGATGATTGCGTCCAATGAGGGCGATCGCTATGCCCGTAAAGCCCAGACCCCGAGTAAACCCGAGGTCGTATTTGTAGCTGTCGCCCAGGATCTCCGGTAGGCCGATCAGGCCGGCAACTGCACCAGATAACAGCATGGCTCGCACCACGGTGGCTCGCGGGTCCACTCCACTGGCCTCAGCGGCGAACGGGTTCAGGCCGGTGGCCCGCAGATCGAAACCGGAGCGGGTTCGGGTCAGGAAAAGGTGGAAGAGAACCCCAACGACGATGGCGATCAGGAGGAAGCCCCAGAGCTCGCGCCCCCTTCCAATCTCCCGGGTAAACATTTCCACCATCCCGTTGAGGTTGGGGAAGCGTCCTGACGGCGCGATTTCCGGCGTTGTGATGTTGAGGGTGGTGTCATCCCCATCGTCGAGCCACGTCCTGAGCAGGTAGCCGATGGCCGACAGGGCAATGGCGTTCAACATGATGGTGGAGATCACCTCATGGACGCCACGCGTCACCTTGAGATAGCCGGCAACCCCGGCATACAGGGATCCAACGGACATGGCAACGGCCATGATCAGGGCCACGTGCAAAATGGGTGGAAGGTTGACTGCCGCTCCGACGGCCGCCGCAACGAGGGCGGCCAACATGTACTGGCCTTCAACACCGATATTGAAGAGGTTCATCCGAAAGCCAATTGCGACGGCGATACCGGCCAGGTACAACTGCGTGGCCCGATTTCCCGTCTCGACGAGGGCTCCCAGACTGCTGCCGTAGGAAAGCATCTCCCGCCAGGCTTCCCACGGGCTGGTGCCGGCTATCAGCAGAACTACTGAGGAAAGGGCGACCGAAAAGATAATGGCCACAACCGGGGGAGCCAGGGCCAGCATGATCCGTCGACCGGTCATTCTTCGTCCCCGGTTACGTCCTCGGCACCGGTCATGTATCCGCCCAGTTGTCTGGGCGTGGTGGTACCTGGGTCCAGTTCGGCGACCACCCGGCCCCGCAGCATGACCACCAAGCGGTCGGCCAAACCGAGTAACTCCTCCAGATCGGCCGAGACCAGGAGCAGGGCAAGCCCGTTCTGTCTTGCGGTCCGCAACTCCTCCCAAACAGCGGCTTGAGCGCCAACGTCAATGCCCCGAGTGGGATGGGCTGCGATGAGTAGTCGGGGTGATGCAGCCATCTCCCGACCGATGACCAACTTCTGCTGATTGCCGCCCGACAAAGCTCGGGCCGACGTGTCGATGCTTGGAGTCCGGACGTCAAAGTCTTTGACAATGCGTGTCGTGGCTTCCCGGCTCCGGCGTCGGTCCAACAGCGGGCCACGAGCGAAGGGCTCCATTGTCTGGTGGCCAAGCATGGCGTTCTCCCAGAGTGGAGCGTCTAGGAGCAGGCCGCGACGGTGACGGTCCTCGGGGACGTAACCAATGAGCGCCTCGCGTCTCCGACGAACCGACCAGGTAGAGATTTCTTCGCCGTCCAAGAGAATCTGGCCGCCATCCTCTATGGAGCGAAGCCCGAGGATGGCTTCGATCAGCTCTCCCTGACCGTTTCCCTCGACACCTGCCACACCGAGGATCTCTCCTCGGCGCACAGCGAGGCTCACGTTGTCCAGAGCAGGACGCTTCGTCTCGTCGAGCACCATCACGTCGCTCAGAGACAAGGAGACGTGATCGTCGACAGCACGGGGCTCAGTTGATGGCGAGGGAAGCTCGGAACCGACCATTAGTTCGGCCAACTCCGAGGCGGTAACCCGCTTCGGATCAACAGTCGCCATCGTCCGCCCCTGTCGTAGAACTGTCACGGTGTCGGCAATGGCCAGGACCTCTTCCAACTTGTGATCGATAAACAAGATGGTGTGGCCCCGGGCCTTGAGTTCCCGGAGGTTGCGGAAAAGCTCTTCCACCTCTTGAGGGACCAGCACCGATGTCGGCTCGTCCAAAATGAGAATCCGGGCTCCCCGATACAACACCTTGATGATCTCCACCCGCTGGCGTTCGCCGACCTCCAGGGTCTCGACCAGGTCGTCGGGGTGAATGTCAAGGCCGTAGGAGGCGCCGAGGTGTTCCAGGTCACGACGGGCGGCTTCCCGATCGATGAACCCCCGCTTTCGAGGTTCAGCACCGAGTACCACGTTTTCTAAGACCGTCAGATTGTCAGCCAACATGAAGTGCTGATGGACCATCCCAATGCCGTGAGCGATGGCTTCGGCAGGCGATGAGAATTGAACTTCAGCCCCCCGGACAAGCATTTGCCCTTCATCGGGTGACTGCATCCCGTAAAGGATCTTCATCAGGGTCGACTTGCCTGCACCGTTTTCTCCGACCACGGCATGGATCTCACCCTCGGCCACTTGCAGGTCGACGGCGTCGTTGGCCACCACGCCCGGGTAGCGCTTGGTAATGCCGGAGAGCTCAACGGCCGGGGTGGTCATGGCAGGGTCGCCGTCTGTAGCTCAGTAGAGGATCTTGTCGAAGAACGCTCGTGTGCGCTCCTGGGTCGGGTTGGCGAAAACCTCTTCTGGAGGGCCGACCTCGACGATCTCGCCCTCGTCGATGAACACCAAACGGTCGGCGGCTGCCCGAGCAAAACCCATCTCGTGGGTCACCACAACCATGGTCATGCCTTCGCTGGCCAACTCCAGCATGACGTCCAGGACCTCCTTGACCATCTCGGGGTCCAAGGCTGACGTCGGCTCATCGAACAGCATCACCCGAGGTTCCATGGCCAGGGACCGGGCGATGGCCACCCGCTGCTGTTGTCCACCGGAGAGTTGGCGGGGGTAGGCCTCGGCCTTCTCGGGGATGCCGACCCGGTCCAGTTGGCGCATGGCCATGTCGGTGGCCTCGGCCTTAGACCGGTTGCGGACCTTACGCTGGGCCAGCGTGATGTTTTCCAGCACGGTCAGGTGGGGGAACAGGTTGAACTGTTGGAACACCATGCCCACCTCGGCCCGGACGTGGTCCAGGTCGGTAGAGGCATCGGTCAGGTCGAAGCCGTCAACCACGACCGTTCCCTTGGTGGGAATTTCCAGCAGGTTGACGCAACGGAGCACAGTGGACTTGCCCGAACCGCTGGGGCCCACGATCACCACCACCTCGCCCTCGGCCACCTCCAGGTCCACGTCACGAACGGCGTGGATGGTCCGGTTGAAAGTCTTGGACATACCTTTCAAAACGATCATGGGAGCGGGGGTGTGCTCGGCGGTCATCGTTCCCCCTTCCGGTCCCGGGTCATTCGCTTCTCGAGGAGCCCGAGGAGCACCGAGAGTCCAAGCGTCAAGACCAGGTATATGAAGGCCACCACGAAGTAGCCCTCACGGAACTTGAACGTGCTGGCCGAGAACTGGCGGGCCCTCTGGGTGATTTCCAGGACACCCAGCACAGAGAGCAGGGAGGTGTCCTTGAGGATGGCGATGAAGTCGTTACCTAGTGGTGGGATGATGGCCCGCATCGCCTGTGGGAGGACTACCGACCGCATGGTCTGGTGCCGACTTAGGCCCAGAGAACGGCCTGCTTCGGTCTGGCCCGGCGGGATGGACTGGATACCGCCCCGGAAGATCTCCGCCATATAAGCCCCATAGATCAGGGAGAGGGTCACAATTGCCCGCATCATGAAGGAGAGCTTCAACTCCCAGCCGAACCACCTTTCTAGGGGGCCGTTGATGGCATCGGTCCCCTCAGGCACGAGGATCAGGGCCACGGTGAAGATCAGGGGCAGGATCGGGATGCCGCGCACGAACTCCACGTAGGTCCGGGACATGGTCCGGAGGACCACGTTTCGCGACATTTGGCCGATCCCGACCACCAGAGCGATCACAAGGGCGAAGGCGAACGCCTGAATGGTCGCGGAGATAGTGAGGCTGAGGCCGGGGATGATCCGGTCCCAAGCCAACTCGTAATTGTCATTGGTCAGGATCTGCCAGCCCATCCAGAGCAGGACGCCGATGATGATGGCCGCCCACCAGGGGAAGGTGTCCCACCAGGGCCGTTCGTCGGTTACCCGGTTGCCTTTCGCCGTCTTGGTTTCGTTCACTTGTTCCCCTTGGTCCACCGGAGGGCGCCCGACCCTACCGGCTGGCCGGTCGTCAGACCGGGGCCG
>JAKURV010000026.1 GCA_022452035.1 Acidimicrobiales bacterium
CAAACGAAACCTCACCCCGCACAATGTCGTCGAAGGCCATGGTCTGCCCGGCTGGCATCCGGAATCGCACAGCCAGCCCATCTGCCAGCGTGGACCCGCTGACCTCCCGGTTCTCGGCATCGCACAGGTAGGCCAGCCCACGCTCCAGAAGGTCCGCCACGACCTGGCGGTGGCGTTCCTGGCGCGCTGACTGGAAGATCGGTCCCTCGTCCCAGTCCAAGCCCAGCCACTCCAGCTCCGCGAGCAAGTTGTCGGTGAGGTCGCGTCGGTTGCGCTCGGCGTCGGTGTCCTCGATTCGCAGCACGTACGTTCCGCCCACCGAGCGGGCGTACAGCCAGTTGAACAAGGCCGTCCGAGCACTGCCGACGTGTAGGAAGCCGGTGGGCGACGGGGCGAAGCGGACTCGGGCGGTCACTGGCCCGAGACTACCGGCGGGCCCACGTTGGCAATCCGGCCCGGTGGCCGATCAGGGCAGCCCGACGATGGTCCGCCGGATGATCCCGGCGACCGTGTCGACTAGTACGTCGTGGGAGACACCCCACCGCTCCAGGCCGTGCTGGTGGTTGGCCACATGGGCCAGCATCCCGACGACCACGCCGGCCGAAGCCATGGGGTCTCCGGGAATACGCCGCTCGGCAGCCAGGTCCATAAGGGCTGAGGTGGCTCCGGCCAGCAGGAAGGTTCGGATATCTCGGAACCGGAGGTCGCCCTCCATGCTGGCCAGGTCAAGGACCCGCAGCACCGGCTTGTGGCGGGTCCAGAACTCCAGCATCCCATCGGCAACCACTTTGGCCGACCCGTCGGGGTCGCCGTCCCAGTCACGGTTGGAAACCAGCTTGCGGAGGTCACCGTGCCAGGCTTCTGACAGATCGCTGGCCAGCGCCAACATGACCGACTCCACGTCGGGGAAGTACTGGTAGAAGGTGGCCGGCGAGGTTCCAGCCTCCTGGGCAATGTCGACCACCTTCAGGTCGCGGTACGCCACCGAGTCCAGTAGTTCACGCGTGGCGCTGAGTAGTTTCTGGCGGGTGGCCAGACCCCGTCGGCCGGGAACGCGGCCGTCAGCGGCCCGCAGATCAGAGTCGATCTCCACGGTTCCGGTCTGCTCGTCCACGGTGATCACCGTAGTCCCGCCCCAGTATCTGATGCTGTGTCAGGTCCGGGGTCAGTCGACCGGCTGGAACCCGTTCCCTGGCGTCGTCAGAGCCTTTCCAAGATGGTGACGTTGGCCTGACCGCCGCCCTCGCACATGGTCTGGAGGCCAAAGCGGCCGCCGGTACGTTCCAACTCGTGGAGCAGGGTGGTCATGAGCTTCGCGCCGCTACACCCCAGCGGGTGGCCCAGGGCGATAGCTCCACCGTTCACGTTGACCTTTTCGTGGGGGACGCCGTGTTCGGCCATCCAGGCCATGGGAACCGGGGCGAAGGCCTCATTGCACTCGAAGAGGTCAATGTCGTCGATCGACATGCCCGACTTCTCCAGGGCATACGCGGTGGCCGGGATGGGGCCGGTCAGCATGAAAATCGGATCGTCACCTCGCACGCTGATGTGGTGGATGCGTGCCCGGGGTGTGAGGCCGTGGTCGGCTACCGCCTGCTCAGAGGCCACCAGCAGAGCAGCCGCCCCGTCGCTGGTCTGGCTGGCTAGCGCGGCAGTGATTCGGCCGCCCTCCACTAGGGGGGCTAGTTGGGCCATCTTCTCGATGCTGCCGCCCCTGCGGGGGCCCTCGTCGTGTTCTACGCCGGCCAGCGGTGCCACCTCGGGTTGGAACCGTCCCTCGTCGATAGCCGTGATGGCCCGCTCGTGGCTGGTCAGAGCGAAACCCTCCATCTCGTCACGCGAGATGTCCCACTTCTCGGCGATCAGTTCGGCACCCCGGAACTGGGAAACCTCTTGGGTGCCGTAGCGGTCCACCCATCCTGTCGAGCCGGAGAATGGGTCGTCATGGCCGAGGGGTCGGGCCGCCTCGAGGGCCGTGGCGATGGGGATCATGCTCATGTTCTGCACGCCGCCCGCCACGACCAGGTCTTGGAGGCCGGCCATCACGCCCATGGCGGCGAAGCTGACCGCCTGCTGGCCCGATCCGCACTGACGGTCGACGGTGGTACCGGGAATAGCCTCGGGAAGGCCGGCGGCCAGCCATGCCGTGCGGGCAATGTCACCGGCCTGAGGGCCGACGTTGTCGACACAGCCGAAGACCACGTCGTCGACGGCCATCGGGTCCAGGTCGTTGCGCTCCACCACCTCGCGAATGACGTGGGCGCCGAGGTCGGCCGGGTGCACTTCGGCCAGGCCGCCTCCCCGCTTACCGGTGGGGGTCCGGACGGCGTCGACGATATAAGCCTCGGTCATGGCTCGCTCCTGGTTAGTTCTGCCAAAAGGCTACGGCGTGGCACAGTCGGTGACCGCTACCGGGGTTCCCGGGGCAAGCCCAGGACTCGCTCGCCAATCACGTTGCGCTGGATCTGGTTAGAGCCGCCGTAGATGGTGTGGGCCCTGCTGTAAAGGAAGGTCCGCTGGAGGTGGTCCAGCTGATAGCCGATGCTCAGGGGGTCGTCCAGGGGTGGAGTGGCGTCCACGCCCACCATGCCGCTGGCCCCCCGTACCCGCATCCCGAGTTCGCCTAGCCGGCGGTGCCACGACGCCCAGTAGAGCTTGCCGATCGACATTTCGGGGCCGGGCACGCCGTCGGCTACCAGAGCGGTGAGCATCCGGAGCTGGTTGTAGCGGAGGATCTCCAGTTCGCTGTACGACCGCATCAGGTCTTGGCGCAGGGCGGGGTTGTCCAGGGCGCCGTTCCGGCGGGCCAGGTCCAGCAGGGCGTCCAGTTCCTGGCGGTAACCCGTTTGCTGGCCAAGCGTTGAGGCCCCGCGTTCGAAGCCGAGAGTTCCCATGGCCACCGCCCAGCCGTTGCCGACGCCTCCGACCACTAGGTCGGCGTCGGTCTCAGCGTCATCGAAGAAGACCTCGTTGAACTCTGAACCACCGGTGACCTGAACGATGGGGCGTACTTCGACGCCCGGTTGGTCCATGGGCACCAGTAAGTACGAGAGGCCGGCGTGGCGCTCGCCGTCTGGATCGGTCCGGCAGACCACGAACGCCCACTGGGCAACCTGGGCCAGCGAGGTCCAGACCTTCTGGCCGGAGACCAGCCACCGGTCGCCGACTAAGTGGGCTCGAGTGGAGACGTTGGCCAGATCGGAGCCGGCATTGGGCTCGGAGTACCCCTGGCACCAGTGCTCTGTGCCGGCGAGGATGGGTGGAACGAATCGCTCCTGCTGCTCCAGTGTCCCGTAGGCAACGACGGTCGGGCCGAGCAGGGTGAGGCCGATGTTGGGGATGCGGCCCGGTGCCCGGGCCTCGACGTAGGTCTGGTGGAAGACGACCTGTTCGGCCAGGGAGGCGTCACGGCCACCCAGGCGCTCCGGGTAGTCGAGGCCCAGCCATCCGCCCGAGGCCAGCTGGCGCTCCCAGGCGAGGAGGACCTCGGCCTCGACGTCCTCCTGGCCGACGCCGCCCCGGCCCCGCAGGTCGGCGAACTCCCCCACCAGGTGTTCCTCTAACCACGTGCGGACCTCGTCGGCGAACGCCTCCAGTTTGGGGGTTCGGGCGAACTCCATGGGTATCGACGGTACCGAAGCCCGGCACCCGTCTGGTGCCCGGTCGTTCGACGCCCAGCCAGCGAGCGGGTCGGGTAACGCTCAGCTAGGCGGGACCAGCAGGCGGGCCAGGGCGGAGCAGAGGCCGTCCAGGCGGTCGGCGCAACTCCGGTAGACCTCGACGGGTTCGCCGTACGGGTCAGCGACCTCGTCGGCCACCCGGCCGGTGGTGAAGTGTCCACCTCGGGCCCCGTCCAGGGCCCGGACCCAGTCGGTCAGCAACCGGGCACCCCGGGGACCAACCTGGCCTCCCAGTCGGGCCACCTCGCCGGCCAGGAAGGTTCGGCTCCGAGCGTCGGGGTCCGCCGAGCCGATCTCCGCCTCGTGGCGCCGGGTCATAGCCACCACCAGGTCCGCCGAAGCGAGCAACTCGCCGGTCAGGGGCCGGCTGACGTGTCCGGACAGGTCGATGCCCCGGTCGGCCAGCACCTCCACGGCGGCCGGCGTGGCCGGGCCACCTACGGCCACCGTACCCACGGAGCGGACCTCGGGGCCGTCGGCGCCCGACTCGGCCATCCGGGTCCGGAGCAGGGCCTCAGCCATCGGGGACCGGCAGATGTTGCCGGTGCAAACGAAAAGGATCACCGGCCGACGGTACCTGAGGTCGGACGTCGACCCGGGCGGTGGTCAGGCCACGGGTAGGGCGTCGATAGCAGCAGCCAACACGGCAACGTCAGACTCCCGGGCCCGGCGGCTGGACTCCAGGTGGGGTACGAAATGCCAGTAGCCGTGGACCTGTTGTTCGTGGTTGGCCACGGTGACCGGGACCCCGGCGTCCCGCAGGACCTCGGCGTAGGCCAAGCCCTCGTCGAGCAGTGGGTCGTAGCCGGCCACGATTACGTGGGCCGGCGGCAGCCCGGAATGGTCGGCGGCCCGGATCGGGGCGGCGTACGGCTCGGCGACTAGGCGGTCGGCGCCGCCGTAGTGGTCGGCAAACCATCGCATCGTCTCCAGGTGAAGGAAGTACCCGGTGGCGTTCTCCTCCAGTGACGGCCACCGGCCCGACGTCAGGTCGAAATCGACCGCCGGGTAGATCAGGAACTGGAAGGCGATGGCCGGGCCGGAGCGGTCCCGGGCCATGAGCGACACCACCGCTGAGAGGTTGCCCCCGGCGCTGTCGCCGGCCACCACCAGCCGACCGGCGTCCACCCCGAGATTGTCGGCGTGTTCGGACACGTGGCAAACCGCGGCGTAGGCGTCGTCGACGGCCGCCGGGAACGGGTGCTCGGGGGCTAGGCGGTAGTCGACGGCTACCACCACGGCGCCCGTACCGGCGGCCAACGCCCGGCACGGCTCGTCGTGGGTGTCTAGGTCGCCGATGGTCCACCCGCCACCATGCAGGAAGACGACGACCGGCGGGCGCTCGGCGTCGGCCGATGGCCTATAGATGCGCACGGGCAGGTCGTCACCGTCCGGTCCGGGGATGGTCCGGTCCTCCACGGCGGCCATCTCGGCGCCACCGGGAGGGCCGAGGGCCGAGTACGTGGCCCGCAGGGACTCCGGTGTGGTGTCGACTATGGGAGAGCGGGTGCTCTGGATGAGGTCCAGGATGGGGCGGAGGTCGTCGGCGACAGTCACCTCTGGTCAGCCTCCGGCGGCCAGACGGTCGGCCTCGTATTGGTACTGGGGGGTGTCCACCCGCTGGCGGCGGTCGTCCTCGCCATCACCACTACCCACCCCGGTTGATGAGGCGAACCGCTTCCAGGATCCGTCCCCGTCCCACGACACGCCCAGGTCCACGATGGTGCCCGGCACGTCCATGGCCTGGGCCGCGGCCAGGGCCCGCCGCAGCACGTCGCGCTGGAACTCCGGGTCGTGGGGACGCCCCACCGTGTTGCCCAACGGCACGTCGATGAAAGCTGCCCGGGGAGGGTTGGCCGCCGCCGTGATGCTGTACGCGGCGGTCAGGCAAAGGGTCGGCATGCCGGCGGCCTCCAGTGCCCGTGCGACCAGACCCACGGTCTGGTGGCACACCGGTCAGACGGGGACGAGCAAGGCCACGTCGGCCTGACCGGCGTCTCGCATGGCCAGCACTTCGTTCACGATGGCCGGGGCCAGTTCCTGTTCGGTCCGGCGCACCGAGTAGATCCCGCCCATGCATCCCAGGGCGGTGGGCGCTAGCCCCCCGATCACGCCCTCGTCGACCAATTCTCGGAGGCGGTCAACCGGGAAGACGATGTTGGGGTCCTCGCGGGCCGGCTCCAAGTCATACGCGAAGTGGGTGACCCGGATGTCGGTGGCCGGCTCGGCGCTGGGGATATGGCGGATCCCGGTGTCGTCCTTCCAGTGGTAGGCCACCTGTCCCTCGCGGTAGGCCCCGCCCGAGCCGATAAGGGCCACCGAGGCGTCGGCCAGGGCGGGCATAGGAGCCCAAGCTGGGGGGTCGGGCCGCTCGGCCCACTGGTACGCCGGGTAGCCCAGGGCGTCGTACTGGGCCCGGGTAAGGGCGATGTAGTCCACGGGCGGCGTCGGGGTCACCGGGCCATCGTGCCACGGTCCTGCGGCTGGGGCGCGGTTCAGCCACACCATTGAGAATATAAGTATCGACACTGAGAGTAACTACTCCTACAATCAGATCGTGGGATCTGCCCCCGTTTCGCCGACCGATGATCTGCTCACCGTGGACCGTCTATCTGCGGCCAGCGGAATCGGGATTGACACCATCCGCTACTACCAGCGTCTCGGCCTCCTCGAGGCACCGATCCGCCGAGGACGACGAGCCGTGTACCGAGACGCCCATCTCGACCGCTTGGCAGAGATCCGGCGACTCGCCGAAGAGGGCTTCTCGCTCGCCCAGATCGCCAACCTCGACGCGTCGGCCCGGTCCGACGCCCTGGACCGCCTTGCCGACGCCACCCACTCCCCCAGCCTGACCCGAGAGGAGGTCGCCGACCGGGCCGGTGTGCCCGAGAGCCTGGTGTCGCTCCTGTGTGACAACGGAATCCTGGAGCCGGTCGAAGGTGAAGGCGGACCCTTCTTCGACGAGGGGGCAGTAACTATGGTCCGAGCTGGGGTGGCCGTCAGCGCCGCCGGGGTACCCCTCGACGAGTTGGTCTCCCTGGCCGCCGACCACAGCGCCAACGTCGACCAGGTGGTTGACCGGGCCATCGCCCTGTTCGAGAACCACGTGAAGTCCGGAACCGACGGCTCCGACGAGGCCCTGGTTGAGGTGGTCCGGTCTCTCCTGCCCGCCGTAACCCGGCTGGTGGCCCAGCACTTCCATCGCTCTCTCGTGAACCGGGCCCTGGACCGGGTGGCCGATGCCGAGCGGCACACCCTGGCCGACGCCCTGATGGCCGCCGACGCCGCCCGGCTCGAGGTGACCTGCCGATGGCCCTAACCGACCCCGGCCTCCGCCCAGGTCGCCCGGCAACGACTACCGAGGTCCGGTCCGGTCCAGCTACCGACCCCCTGGCCTGGCTAACGACCGCGCCGGCCGGTGAGGAGCGATGGTTCTGGGAGGTCCCCGAGGATGACATGTCTTGGGTGGGCCTTGGGGCGACCGACGTGGTGTCGCTAGACGGCCCGTCCCGGTTTGATGACGCGGCGCGCCGGGCCGCTGAACTCCTGAATGACCTCGATGTCGAGGCACCAACCGACGCCCCCCTCCCCCGGCTGGCCGCCGGGTTCGCCTTCGACGACACTGCCCCGCCCGGGCCGTGGGCCCCTTTCGGCGACGGACGGCTCGTCCTCCCCGCTGTCCAGGTACTGCGTCGGGATGGCCGAACCTGGGTGACTCGTATTGACGGCGCTGATCGGCCTACACCGTTGGTGACTGCACCCCGCCCCGAGATCCCAGCCGACGTCGACCCTGCCACCTGGGCCGACGAAGACGCACTGCATCATTACCGCAACCTTGTCCGCCTAGCCCTAGACGCCATCGGGCGCGGTGAACTGCGTAAGGCCGTGCCCTGCCGGTCCCTGCGCGTCGACCTTCGACCCGACGTGGCCCGCCTCCTGTCCACCCTGCGAACCACCTACCCGGCGTGCGCCACCCTCGGCATCACCGTCGGCAACGCGTCTTTCGTGGCCGCCACCCCTGAACGCCTAGCCGCCGTCCACGCCGGACGGCTCAAAACGGCGGCCCTAGCCGGCTCTGCCCCCCGAGACCCTGACCCGGCCATCGACGCCGCTCTAGGCCAGGGCCTGCTCACCAGTCCCAAGGAACGCTACGAGCACACGGTGGTCGTAGAAGCAGTCGATCGGGCGCTGGCCGACCTAGGGGTCACCGACCGCCATCCGAGGGAACCGGGCCTCCTGAGGCTCCACGGGATCCAACACCTCCACACCCCTATCGACGCCGACCTCCCGACAGCAGTGGGATTGCTGGACCTCGTTGGCGCCCTCCACCCGACCCCGGCTGTGGCCGGACACCCGGGTGGACGATCGGCCGAGCTTCGCTCCGTTCACGAGGGCATGGACCGGGGGTGGTTCGCCAGCCCGGTGGGCTGGCTGGACGGATCAGGCGACGGCGAGTTCCGGGTTGCTCTGCGCTCTGCCCTGCTCACCGCGACCGATACCACCCTGTACGCCGGCGCCGGCGTGGTGGCCGGGTCCGACCCGGCCCGCGAGCTCTTGGAAACTGACGTGAAACTGCGGGCTCTGCTCGGACCTGTAGTGGCCACCTCGGAGGGCCTCCGGTGAATGTCGGTCCCCACCTCGGAGAGCCCCCGATGGGTGCCTCCCCCCTGCCTGTTGCCGACCCGAACGACACCCAGGCCTGGTGCCGAGCGTTCTTCGCCCAGTTGGTGGCCTGCGGCGTAGCCCACGTGGCCGCCTCCCCGGGATCCCGGTCCACCCCGATGACGGTGGCCGCCGACCGCACCGATGGCCTCGAGGTGTCGATGCACCTGGACGAACGGTCCGGGGGATTCTTCGCCTTGGGACTGGCCCGGGTCACCGGGCGGCCGGTGGCCGTGCTGTGCACCTCGGGGACAGCGGCTGCCAACTACCTACCCGCCGTGGTCGAGGCTTTCCACTCGGGCGTTCCGCTCCTCGTCCTGACCAGCGACCGGCCCCCGGAACTTCAGGGCCGGGGCGCCCCGCAAACCATCGATCAGCAGGGCCTATACGGCAGTCACGCTCGGTGGGCCACCACGTCGGCAGTTGCCGGGACCCAACCGGCCGGTGAGGCGGCCTCGCTGGCCCATCAGGCTGTCGTGCGGGCCACTCGGCCGATCCCTGGCCCGGTCCACGTCAACGTCCCGCTCCGTGAGCCGCTGGAACCCGCGGCCGACGACCCGCCACCTGTCGGTCTGCTCCCACTGCCCCCCGAGGCGGCGTCCTCCGACCCTGGCCCACTCCCCGGCCTCCTGGAGGCCGAACGGGGGCTGATGGTGGCCGGAGCCCTGGACCTTGACGCCACCGGAGTCGGCGCTTTGGCTGAGATGGCCCGCCGGACCGGGTGGCCGATTCTGGCCGACCCAGCCTCCGGCCTCCGGCGGGGCCACCACACCGCCGAGGCCCCAATCCTGGCCACTGGCGACCATTTGCTGCGTTCCTCGTGGTCCGACCGGCACCGCCCCGACGTGGTGGTCCAGTTGGGCGCCATGCCGACCAGCAAGGGCTACCGGCTGTGGCTGGACCGAGTGGGCGCCGACCGGGTGGTGGCTGTCGACCACCTCGATCGGTTCCCCGACACCGCTCTCCGGGTTACTGATCGGGTTGCCGTCGAACCGGGGCGACTGGCCGCCCTGCTGACCACCCACCTGTCATCTGCTGATCGGTCCGGTCCGTGGACGGCGGCGTGGGTTGATGCCGACACGCGGGCTGCAGCAGTAGTGGCCGATCTGGTGGACAGGGCTCCGTTCGACGAACCTGCCGTGGCGGCCGCGCTGGACCGGACCTTGCCCGCCGGGGCGAATCTGGTGGTCGCCAACTCGATGCCCCTGCGGGATCTGGACGCCTTCATGCCCGTCGGTGACCGGCCGCTACGGATCCTGGCCAACCGGGGGGCCAGCGGGATCGACGGCCAGGTGTCGACCGCCCTCGGCGTGGCTGCCGGATCCTCGGCGCCCACCGTTCTGTTCACTGGGGACCTGGCCCTTCTCCATGACGTCGGAGGGCTAACGGCCGCCGGACGCCTCGGCCTGGACCTAACCGTGGTGCTGGTCGACAACGACGGCGGCGGAATCTTCCGGTTCCTTCCCATCGCTGACGAATCTCACATTGACCACCACCGCCTGTTCCACACCCCGCACGGCCTGGACCTCGGGCACGCAGCAGCCCTGGCAGGCGGCAACCTCCACCGTCCCACTGATCGTGTCAGCCTCGACCAGGTCCTTTCGGCAACCGTCGGGAGCAGGGGCCTGCACCTGGTGCACATCGTCGTCGACGCTTCAACCAACGTGGGCCTCCACCGGGCGGCGGCCACCGCCGTGGACCAGGCCCTCGCCGACCACAGGACCTGACGTGGCCACCGACGGTTCCTCCGGTCTTCACGTCGAGATGGACGGTGACGGCCCTCCTCTGCTGTTGCTTCACGGCTTCACCGGGGGGGCGGCGACCATCTGGCCGCTGGGCCACCGCCTGACCGACCTCCGCCAGGTGGCCGCCGTGGACCTCCCGGGCCACGGCCGGACCGGTGTTCCCGACGACCCGCAGCTTTTCGGGTTCGAGCACACAGTGGACGCCTTGGCACCCCTGCTCGACAGCCATCGGCTCCGGCCGGCCGACGTGGTCGGCTATTCCATGGGTGGACGGCTGGCCGTGGGGCTGGCCGTCCGTCACCCAGGGTACGTGGCCTCTCTGACCCTGATCGGATCTTCGGCAGGCCTGTCGGATGCTGCCGAACGGTCGGCTCGGGCCCGGTCTGACGACGAGCTGGCCGACGATCTCCTGGAACGAGGCCTTGAGTGGTTCGTGGACCACTGGATGTCCAGTCCGATCTTCGCCTCCCAGAAACGCCTCGGTCCTGACGCTTTGGCCGCCAGTCGGGCCCAGCGCCTAGACAACCATCCCGACGGCCTAGCCGGCAGCCTGCGCGGTGCCGGAGCCGGGCGACAACCGTCCTACTGGCATGACCTGGCTGGCCTCCGGGTGCCCGTTCTCCTGGTCGTCGGCGAGGAAGACCCGCGCTACCGGGCCGTGGCCATGCGGATGGCCGCCGGGCTGACCCGTTCAGCCATCGCCGTGATCCCTGGGGCGGGCCACGCCACCCACCTCGAAAACCCGGATAGGACGACTGACGCCATCCGGGAGTTCCTGTCCCAACTGGACGAGGAGCGGGAAGGCCGCTGATGAAGATCTGTACGGTCCGGATCGAACGCCGGCTGCTCCGCTACCGCTCCCCGATCCCCACCGCCCACGGCCCGGTCGGCGACCGCTGGACGGTGCTCCTGGCTCTCGAGGACGAGGACGGTCACACCGGCCTCGGGGAGGCCGCCCCGCTGGCCGGGTTCACCCCGGACACGGTGGACGACGCCGAGGCCGCCCTCCACCGCTGGGCTTCGGACGACAGCAACGGAGGCCTCCCCGACGGGTCGCCCACCGCCCGGGCTGCCGTGGACTCGGCGCTCCTGGACCTCGCGGCACGGGTCGCCGGGACGTCGGTCCACCGTCTGCTGGCTCCCGATAGTCCCGACCGCCTCGCCGTGGCCGCTCTGGCCACGGGAGCCACTCCAGACGATGTGGCCGCCTCGGCGGCCGAGGCGGCAGCCTCAGGCCATGTCACGATCAAGGTCAAGGTAGGCGTGGGTGGGATCGATGCTGACCTCGACCGGGTGGCCGCCGTCCGGGAACGTGTCGGAACTGACGTCCGGATCCGCCTGGACGCCAACGGCGCCTGGTCAGCCTCCGAAGCCCTAAGGGGTCTGGAACGCCTGGCCGTCTACGACCCAGAGTTCGTGGAGGAGCCGGTGGCCGGCCTGGAGGCCCTAGCCGCGCTCCGTCTCACTTCCCCTGTCTCCATCGCCGTGGACGAGTCGGCCGGTAGTCCCAAGGAGGTGGCCCGAGCTGTGTCCATGGGCGCCGCCGACGTAGTCGTCCTCAAGCCGTCGGCCCTCGGCGGCCCGTCGGCATCTGCCGAGGTAGCCGCCCGGGTCCGCGACGCCGGTCTGGATGTGGTGGTCACTTCTCTACTGGAGGGGTCGGTCGGTATCCGGGCCGCCGCCCACTTGGCGTCGGCCATCGGGGCGCTCGACCCGCTACCCGGCCTGGCTACCGCCGGCCTTCTGGCCGAAGACATCGCGGCGCCGTGTCGCCCAATCGGCGGAATGCTGTACCTCGGGATGGACGGGGTCGGACCCGCTACCGACTAGCCCAGGGCGTCCCGGATCGAACCGCCCAGGGGATCACCGACCGCCTCCCCACCGAGGGCGGCCTCCGATTCGCGGGCCGCCGCGGCGTAGATCCCTTTCGACATGAGGGATCGTTCGGCGGCCCGTCGACGCCAGTAGACGTCGGCTCGGGCCCGGTGGGCTCCCTCGTGTGTCGGTTCGGCAGCCACCGCCATCTCCACCAGGTGACAGGCCAACCTCAGGTCTCCCGACTCGGCGAGGGCTACCGCACGCTCGGCCAGCACCTCTACCGACCCGGCCAGCGATGCCAGCTCGGTGGCCAGGGACGCCTCGCGGGCCGGCTTCAGGTTCGCTGCGTTGCCGTCCCACCAGCCTCCGAACTGGCGGTACACGTTGCGGACCACGAACTCGGGTTCGTCGTACTGGGGAGCCAGCCACGGCCGGTCTTGCAGGTGGTCGGGGACCCGGACTTCGTGGATGATCTCGTCGATGGTGGCGCCCTCGTTCATCAGCTCGAGGGTGCGGCCGGCCAGGTGTTCGAGCGCCTCGGCGATATCGCCCAGAACCTGCTCCACCCGGTTCCGACCCACGATGGGTAGGCCGTGGGCCGGATAAACCCGCTCGGCGCCGGCAGCCAGCATGTCGCGCATGGCGGCCGCCCACTCGATCGGATAGCGCTGCACCTTCTGTGGGTTCCCGGCGTTGGGGAACACCCAGGAGGTGAAGTCTCCGCTGTAGACAGTCCGTCGTTCGGCTTCCCAACCCCAGGCGTGGTCGTCGGTCTCGCCCCGGGCATGCCGCAGCTCGATGGTCCGGTCCCCGATGGTAAATGACATCTGGTCCCGGAAGAGTTCGTCCGGTTCGACGACGTTGTCGGGCAGGAAGGCGGGGCCGTCGTCGCCGATCCCCAGGCCCTGCCGGTTGCGGATCCCTCCGAACTGGCGACGGTTGATAACCAGGTTCCATCCGTTGGTGGTCCGGTAACGCTCGAAGCGGTCTGGAACAGCTTCGTGGGCCAGGAACCACGGGCGGGCGTAGCCCCGGGCCTCGGCGTCGGCTACGAAGGCGCCGCTGCCGCCGACGTGATCGAGGTGGCCGTGGGTATAGATGAGGTGGGTGACCGGCTGGTCGCTCCACCGCCGTAGCTCGTCCACCACCTCCGCTCCGTGCCTGACCCCGCCGGCGTCGAAGCAGGCCAGTCCCTCGTCGGTGCGCAGAGCCCAGCAGTGGGAGAACGACTCGACCACGGCTACGTCGTCGTCGACCACCGAGAGCTGGTGGGTGACCCGGTTGTGCGGGGCCTCGGCCTGACCGGAGTCGATGACCCGGTTGGCTACGTCTACCGGGTGCAGGGAACGTTCGCTCACGGCGTACCTCGTCTCGTCAGTGGTTCGTGGGGTGGGGTCACAGGAGGATTCCGAGGGTCCGGAGGTTCCGGTCAACCAGGTCGACGGCCTGTACCGTGTCCTCGAACAGGACGAAGTGCCCTCCGTCCAGGACCTGTAGGTCTACCCCGACCGCCGCCGCCTGGTCGACGAACCATCCCGGGGCCAGGTCGGTCCGGGCTCCGGCCATGACGGCCACCGGGCAGGTGACGCGTCGGAGTGCCTCGAAGGCCTCGAGAGGACCATGGCTTCGGGTCCGGCCGAAGATGTTGGCCTCGGTTTCCGGGCGGCAGGCCAACTCAACCTTCCCGTCGTCGCGGTCGCGAAACCCCCAGCGCACGTACCCGGCCAGCGCCTCAGGGTCTAGTGCGTCCAGCGGGGGGCGAGAACCGTAGGAGGCAAGCACCTCCTCCCGGTCGTCCCACACGTCGCGGCGTCGGCGGGCGCCGACGGCCAGCGGATGGTCGTCGCCGGCGGCTCCGAAGGACTGGTGTTCAGCACTCCCCGCCCCAATGGCGATGGCCTCGCAAAGCAGCAGGGCGGCGATTCGGTCGGGGGCGGCGGCTGCCGCCTCGATTCCTACCGCTCCGCCGAACGACACCCCCAGCACCGAGAACCGGTCGAACTCCAGGTGGTCGGCTACGGCCAGGACGTCTCGGGCCGCCAGGTCGTTGCCGAGTTTGTCGACTGCTGTCAGGTCGTCGCTGGCTCCGTGCCCCCGCAGGTCTACGCCCACCACGCGACAGCGGTCGACGAGGCGACGGGCCAACGGGTCGTAGAGGCCGGCGCAGAAGCCGTTGGGGTGCAGGAGAATCAGCGGTGGTCCATCGCCGCCCCAGTCCAGGTAGGCCGTTGCGACGCCTTCACTGACCACCCGGCTGGCGACCGGCGATCCGGTCACCGCTGCCACGCCCTACGATTCTTGGGAGCGGGTCGGGTGACCATGGGCGGCAGTCTCGTCGCCCGCCTGACCTGGCGACGAGACGAGCAGCCGACGTCGATGACCGGGACGGACCTCCGCCGAAGCCCTGCCAGGGCCCTCGCCGTCCTGCTGATCGTTGTGCTGGCGGCCTGTGGTTCCGGTGAACCAACGCCAGCCGACGGGCCCGAGACCGTCCGTCGGTTGGTCCCCCGGGTGGTGGCCACCCACCCCCACGACCCTGAGTCGTTCACCCAGGGGCTGGAGCTGGTAGACGGTCGGCTCTTCGAGACCACCGGCCTCTACGGCCGGTCTGGCATCCGTGAGGTGGACCGGTCCACCGGGCGGGTCCTGCGAAGCGCCCCGCTGGACCCCACCTGGTTTGGTGAGGGGTTTACCGCCCTCGGTGATGGACGAGCCCTGCAGCTCACCTGGAAGGCTGGCCGGGCCGTCGTCTGGGACCTTGGGGACCTGACTGTGGTGGACACCCGGACCTACGGCGGGCAGGGCTGGGGGCTGTGCCGCCTCGACGGAGACACGCTGGTTCAATCCGACGGGTCTGCCACCCTCACCCTGCGGAACCCCGACAGCTTCCAGCGATTGTCGCAAGTGGAGGTGACCCTCGACGGTCGGCCGGTGGACCGGTTGAACGAGCTGGAGTGCGTGGACGGAACCGTGTGGGCCAACGTCTGGCGAACCGACCGGATCGTGGCCGTCGAGGTGGCCTCGGGACGGGTCACCGCAGTGGTTGACGCCTCGGACCTGGTGGCTAACCGGTCGGGCTTCGGTTCCGACGACGTGCTTAACGGCATCGCCCACGATCCGGAGGCCGGACGGTTTCTCCTCACCGGTAAGCGGTGGCCGGTACTGTTCGAAGTGGTGTTCGAGCCGGCCCCTATCGGTTGACCGCCCCGCCGGACCGAAACCCGGCGTCGGTCGGAAGCCTGATCAGGCGAACCGAGCCTCGACCTCGTCCTCGGTCCAGAACCCGGCCAGCGGGCGATCCGGAGACGTCTCGGCGTAGTGGCGGAGCCGGGACAGCGCCCCCTCGTCAAACAACTCCAGGGCGTCGAAGAAACCATGGCCGCCGCCGGCCCGTAGCGCCCGGTCGCCCTCGCTCCCAGTCCTGGGCAGTCGCGGGGTCAGCAGGAGCAGCCGGGGACGGCCTGCCGGATCGTCATGGTGACCGTTGGCCAACACATGGGCTCGCCCCAAGGTGCGCCACAGGATGTCGGCCCGCCGCATCCCGGGTCGGGCGTTGGTGAACGCCCCGGCTACGTCGATGTACCACTGGCGGCCCACCGCCCGGTCGGTAACCAAGAACGGAAACTTCAGGCCGAGGTCCCGCCGAACCACCCCAGTCCTGACGACCTCGAAACCTGCCTCCATCAGGAGCGCCTCGGCGATGTCGGCCACCTTCTTACCGGCCGCCGTGGCCCGATCCAGTACATGGTCGGTGGCCTGTGGCCCATCACCTGTCGGGGCGTCAACCACATCGAACAGGCCCCCTTGGGGGGCCGCCGTGCCAGCCAAGTCGCGACGTCGCCACGCCTCGGGCCGAACTTCTTCAAGGCGACGGCGCTCGTCGTCTAGGCGCTGCTTGGCCAAGGTCACGTACTCGGAGTCGAGGTCAAAGCCAACGCCTCGGCGTCCGGCCCGGAGCGCGGCCACCAGGGTGCTTCCGGAACCCAGGAACGGGTCCAGGACCAGGTCGTCCCGGTAGGTGTAAAGGTCGATCAGGCGGCGGGGCAGTTCTACCGGGAAGGGCGCCGGGTGGCCGACCCGGCTGGCCTGCTCAGCGTCGATGCGCCACACGTCCAGGGTGGCCTCCATGAACTCGTCAGTCGTGATGGTGCTCTCTGAGGGAAGGTGCTCTCGTTGGCGCTGGGCGGTTGGGCGGGCCCGGTCGAACCGGCCCTTGCTGGCGATGACAACCCGTTCGGTCATATCGCGTAGAACTGGGTTGGCGGCCCGTCGGAACGAACCCCAGGCCACCGAGCCGGTCGCCCCCTCAGCCTTCTGCCACACCACCTCACCGCGCAGCAGGAGACCCAGCTGGTCCTGAAGGATGTGGATGACGTCGGCCGAGAGGCTGCGGTAAGGCTTGCGTCCCAGGTTGGCCACGTTCACGGCGATGCGGCCCCCGGGCTCCAGCACCCGGACGCACTCGGCGAATACGTCGGTGAGCATGGCCAGGTACTCGAGGTACGACGTGGGGACCCCGTCTCGTTCCATCTCGACCTCGTAGTCCTTGCCCACGAAGTACGGCGGCGAGGTCACCACGAGAGCCACCGAGCGGTCCGGCAATTGGTGCATGTCGCGGGCGTCGCCGTTGAGGCAGCCGTCGCCTAGGTCGGGGGCCCGCACCACCGTGTCATCGTCGGACAGTTCAGGCGCGGTGAACCGGGCGTAGAACGCTGAGGCGTCGTGGTTCTCGCGCCGGCCCACACCAAATGCCGTGGTTGAGGTCGCGCCGCGCCGCTCGGTCATCGTGGTCACCCCCCGGTCCGCCCAGGCGCCAAGACGGCGCCGAGGAACACCCTCCATGGTAGGGGTCCCGCGCGCGCGGACCAATGGGGCCTCCCGATCCCTGCAATCGCGGGCATCTGACCGGTCGGCCGCCGTAGCAGACGGCCCGGACGGTCACCGACGACCACGGACCCTTGGACGGGCCCTGCCGGCGCCTGCTGTCTCTCAGCGACCCGCAGAAGCCTCCGGGAAGTCGGCCATGAGGTCGGCTAGTAGGCGGCGGGCTTGGGTGCCGGTGGTAGCCCAGTCGTAGATAGAGCCGCCCACTGCCCCCACGTCCGACAGGGCAGCCACGAACGGCCCCAGGTCGTCGATGGTGGCCAGCGGTTCACCCGGATCGACGAGGGCGGTCCCGTCGGCTGACCCGACCCCCCCGATGCCGTGGACCACCGCTTCAGGCTGGTCGAGGTTGGCTCGTACCCGTCGGATGTTCTCCGCCGTGTAGAAGGCTGGATCGGCGTGCTCCTCGGTCCGGAACGACCAGTAGCCCATGGTCATCCAGACGTCGTACCGGTCGGCCAGCTCGTCCCATGGGAACCCGGGCCAGAAGGCCAAGTTGATCTGATCGGTGATGATCGGCGGCATCACGATGGCGGCTAACGGATCTCCACCGACGGTGCGGCGTAACCGGTCGGTGAGGTCCACCAGGCGGTCCGAGCGCTCGATGGCCCCCAGGTCGTCTCTGTTCCACTCGATATCCACGGCCAGGCCGGCGAACCGACGCCCCAGTACAGAAAATCGGTCGACTGCCAGCAGGCGGTCCAGGTCCTCATCGTCGTCCCGCCACTTGGGGAGGTACCAGGCCACGACATCCACGTCGGCCCGGTCAGCGGCCAGCAGGAACCCGGCCAGCAGCCAAGGGTCGGACACCAGGCTGGTGGCCCGGGAATCAGACCGCGAGGACTGGAGGTACAGGGTCCCCACCCCGTGGTCGGCCATGTCAGCCACGTCCACCGGCCGGACGGTGATGGCCCCCGGAACGTAGGCCGGGTCGAAGTCGTAGGCGTCGACCCAGGTCCCCAAACCCCGGTACGGGTCGATGGTCCTCACCGGCGCGGCATCTACCACCAGCCGGGCCTCCACCCGGGACGGGGTTCGGCCATCAACCCACGTAGTGGGTCCGTCGGTCCCCAAAGTGGCCAGGACAGCTCCGACAGCCAGCAGCACGCCGAATCCGGCCAGGGCCACGACTCGTCTGGGCAGGCCCATGGTCACCATTCCACGGTAGCCAGCCCTCGTCCGGCGTCCGGGTCGGGTCGGCGCCCCCGGACCCGGTGCCACCACTAGCGTCCGCTGCGATGGACGAGCCAACCGGGGATTCCGAGGACCCGACCGGGGCCCCTTCTCCGACCGGCACGGGGGGCGAGGACGACGCGCCACCCGACGACGAAGTCACCGTCCCAGCTGGACCGGACGACGACCTCCGGCCCGATGCCGTGTCCCGTCGCCGCTTCGTGATCGGCCTGGGTTTCGGCGCCGCGACGTTGGCCTTCCTGCGCCGCTTGCCCGGCCAGCCCTCCACCAAGGCCGGCACGGCGGCCACCGTTCCGGCCGTCCCCCGGTCCACCACCGTCCCTACAACCACCACCCCCGAAATTCTCCCGTCCCTCGACGACGCCCCACCGACTACCGCCGACCAAGTCCACGATGTAGTGGTGTCCGGTGGTCGGATCATTGACCCCGAGTCAGGTTTCGACGCCGTCGGCCACCTGGGAATCGACGGCGACACCGTCACCCGGATCAGCCTCGATCCCCTGGCTGGTAGGACCACGCTGGACGCCCGCGGCCTCGTCGTAGCCCCGGGCTTCATCGACATCCTGTCCTACCCGCCCACCGGCTACGGCGAGTGGCACAAGGTGGCCGACGGGGTTACCACCAACCTGTGCATGCACGGCATCGACAACCCCATGGACAGGTTCCTGGTCCAAGCCGCCGAGCATCGGCCCCCGGTCAACTACGGCGGAGCGACCGACCAGTCGACCCACCGCATAAACCTCGGGATCGGCATCGACTACGCCAGCGACACGCAGATCACCGAGCTGGTCCGCCTGGCCGACGTGGACCTGCGGGCCGGAGCCCTGGGTATCCATGAACAACCCGAGTACAACATCGGGGTCACCCTCGACGAGATGCTCCGCCACGGCGACCTGGCCGCCCGGTACGGCGTGCCACTGTGCCTGCACCTGCGGTACTCCGAGGACCTGGAGCCCGGCACACAGGAACAGGCGGTAGCCGAGGCGGTCTCCGTGGCCCGCCGCACCGGCTGCGCTGTCCACGTGGAGCACATCAACTCCACCGGAGGAACCGGGAGGATGGCCGAGGCCATCGCTCAGATGGAGGCTGGTCGAGCCGAGGGCCTGGCCCTCACCGCCTGTACCTACCCCTACACCTACTGGGCCACCTACGCCAGGAGCACCCGGTTCAACGACTTCCAGGAGAAGTACGACATCTCGTACGAGGATCTGCAGGTGGCTGGCGAGACCAACCGGCTAGACGAGGCCGGTTGGCGTCGGGCTCACGACGACAACAAGCTCACCGCCGCCTTCGCCATGTCCGACGACGACATCGACACGGCGCTGGCCACCCCGTGGGTGATGGTCGGCTCGGACGCCATCCTCCACAGCCACCACAACAACCACCCCCGTGCGGCAGGCTGCTTTAGCAGGGTGCTGGGCACCTACGTACGCGACCGCGGTGTCCTGGGACTAGCCGAGGCGCTGGCCAAGATGACCATCCTCCCGGCCCAGCTGCTGGAATCCTGCAGCCCGGCCATGGCCCGCCGGGGCCGGCTACAGGCTGGGGCGGTGGCCGACGTGACTGTGTTCGACCCGAGCACCATCACGGACCGGGCCACCATCGCCAAGACATGGCTGGAGTCGACCGGCATCCACCACGTCTTGGTCGGCGGCCAGGTGGTGCGTTCAAGCGGCGTGACCGACCAGTCAGTCCGGCCCGGCATCCCCATCCTCGGTGATGTGGCGTGAGTAAGCCCCTGCACCCCCTCTTCCGGTCGGAACGGCGTGCCGCGTGGGTCCTGCAGCTCCTCGTAGTAGTCAGCGTCCTGGTCGTCCTGGTCGTCGACGTCATCGGCGACAGCCCGCCAAACCAGGAAGCGGTAACGCCCGAAGCAGCACGGACAAACGGCCCAACGGCCCCGGAGGACGCGACACCTGACGCTGAGGCGCCCACCACGGTTTCGACCCAACCAGCCCCCACCACGACCGAACCCGTCCGGACGTTCACGTTGGTCGCGACGGGCGACATCATCAGCCACGGGGCGGTAGCCGAACGGGCCGACGCCAACGTGGACGACGGTTGGGACTTCTCGGAGATGTTCCGGCGGGTCCGGCCCATCCTGGCCGGTGCCGACCTAGCCCTGTGTCACCTGGAGAGCCCGCTCTCGATGGGCGACGACGACCTGAGCTTCCGGGGGACCTTCCGAGTCCCATCTTCGCTGGCCGACGCCATCGCAGGAGCCGGGTACGACGGCTGCTCCCTGGCCTCCAACCACGCCCTGGACTCCGGCCCGTCCACCGTGGAGTCCACCCTGCACCACCTTCGACGGGTCGGGCTGGCCACCGCCGGAATGGCCGACCATGCCGAGGCCGCCGGCCCGGCCTGGTTCAATCCCGGCGGAATCCGGGTGGCCCACCTCTCGGTAACCGATCTGCTGAACGGGCGGGACCTGCCCACTGACCCCCCGTGGCTGGTCGGCCACCTCGACGTTGACCTAGTGGCGGCTAACGCGGCCGCCGCTGTGGACGCCGGTGCCGAGTTCGTGGTGGTCAGCGTGCACTGGGGTGAGGAGTACCGGACCGACCCGACAGCCCGCCAACTCGAGGTAGCTGACCGCCTCCTGAGGGCATCCGACGTAGACCTGGTGCTGGGCCACCACGCCCACGTGGTTCAGCCAGTGATCCTCCAGGACGGCAAGGCTGCGGCACTGGGGCTAGGGAACTTCTTGACCAACCAGCCAGGTGACGACAACAACCCGTGCCGGTCCTGTCCCCCGCATACCCAAGACGGCATAATCGCCTGGTTCGCGGTCGCCGACGTCGCGGGCGGGCCGCAGGTCGTCGACGCCGGCTACGTGCCCACCTGGGTGGACCGGACTAACGCCTATGAGATCGTGCCCATCGGTATCGACAACCCTGACCACGTGGACCCGGCGGTGTTGGCCGCCTCAGCAGCCCGGACGGCGGCCGTCGTCGAACCCGACCTGCGCCGCCTGCAGTTCACGGCAGACTGACCGGGCCTAACGCCGGGTCAGGGGACGGACCGCCCTCAACCCGCCCGGAGGGCACTCCGGTAGGCTGACACGGTCCAGCGACGACCCCGGTGTCCGCTGCGGCCGGCCCGGGCTCGACCAAGGGAGACCTCCCCATGACCACGTCCACCCGTGTCCACAACTTCTGCGCGGGCCCCTGCACCCTTCCGGTGTCAGCCCTCGAGGAGGTCCGGGACGAGCTTCTCGACTTTGACGGCACCGGCATGTCGATCATCGAGGCCAGCCACCGGACCCCCGCCTACGACACCGTGCACATGCAGGCCTTGGCTGATTTCCGGTCACTGGCCTCCGTGCCCGAGGACTTCGCCATCCTGTTCCTGCAGGGCGGGGCGTCGCTCCAGTTCGCCCAGGTCCCGCTCAACCTGCTGGCCGACGGCGACACCGCCGGTTACGTCAATACCGGGACGTGGGCTAGTAAGGCCCTCGGCGACGCCGAGTTGGTGGCTCCGGTGTACGAAGCCTGGTCGGGTGCCGACGGGGGCTTCTCGCGTACGCCGGCAACCGACGAGATCGAGGTGCGGGACGACGCCCGCTTCTTGCACGTGACCAGCAACGAAACCATCGGCGGGATCCGTTTTCCCAAGCTCCCGTCGGTTGGCGTACCCCTAGTGTCCGACATGAGCTCCGATTTCCTGAGTCGGGCTATCGACTGGGACGCCCACGACCTGGTGTACGGCGGCGCCCAGAAAAACCTCGGCCCGGCCGGCATGGCTGTCGTAGTGGTCCGGAAGGACCGCCTGGCCAGCCACGGTCGCCGCCTCGCCTCCTACCTCGACTACTCGACGCACGAGTCCAACGACTCGATGGCCAACACGCCCCCCATGTTTGCCATCTACGTCATGGGCAAAGTCCTGAAGTGGATGCAGGCTGAAGGCGGCCTGGGCGAGTTCGAGCGGCGGGCTACCGAGCGGGCGTCGATCCTGTACGGGGCCATCGACGGCAGCGGGGGCTGGTACACCTGCCCGGTCGACGAGGCCAGCCGCTCGTATATGAACATCGTGTTCCGTCTGCCCGACGAGGACCTGGAGAAGCGCTTCGTGGCCGAGGCCGCCGAGGCCGGCATGGTCAACCTGAAGGGCCACCGCAGCGTGGGTGGTATCCGGGCCAGCGCCTACAACGCGCTCCCCGTGGACAGCGTCCGGACCCTGGTCGACTTCATGGGGTCGTTCCAAGCCGCCAACGGTTGACCCCGACGGCGAGCCGTCACCGCTTAGCGGTTGACCGGAGCGGGCACCTCCAGCACGGTGACAGTGCCGGCTGAGCCGTCGACCTCGACCAGGGCCCCATCGGGGAGACTGGCTGTCGCCCCAGTGGCAGCCACGACACACGGCAGACCTAGCTCACGCGACACGATCACGGCGTGGCTCATCTGGCCGCCAACGTCGACCACCACAGCCTCCACGGGTACGAACAGCGGCGTCCAGGCCGGGTCGGTGAGGGGCGCCACCAACACGTCGCCGGACCCCAGATCGCCAGGATTAGATGGGTCAACCACGATTCGGGCTCGTCCTCTGACCCGCCCCGGTGAGCCGCCGATGCCCTGCAGAACGGTTCCCACCGGGATTCCGCTCGAGGTGTTCGGCCGGTTACGTCGCTCCCAGGTCCCGACGTCGGGCAACTCGTCGCTAAAAGCGAACGGGGGCTCGAGGTTGAGTAGCCGGTTTCGGATGGCTCGGCGTTCGGAGACCAGGGCTGCAAAGGGTCCCGGTCTTCGGCGGTAGTCGTCGACCTCGTCCAACGTCACGTACCACAAGTCATCCGGCAACGCCCCGGGATGACGTTCGGCAATCCTCCGGCCCAACTCTCGAAGGCGCAACCGGCCCTCGTGGATGGCCTCGACCAGGATCGTCTTGCAGCGTTCCCGCCCCCTTGTTCGCAACATGGTGCACCGCAGTGCCCGGTCGAACAGCCACCGTTCGTGGAACCGGACCTGACGTCGGGCCTCGGCCACGGCTACCTCGCGTTCTGCGGTCCGCCGCCCACCTCGGATTTCTGGCGAGTGATCTTCGTCCGCGTGTCGCATGCGGTCGACGAGGGCTAGCGGCAGTTCCGGCGCGGTTCCCCAGACCTCACATCCCATCTCCCACTCGTTTGGGCCCCGGGCGCCGTGTCGATCCAAGAACCGGTCGAAGGCCGCCACGAAGTTGGACGCAGCGGCGTCGGCCCGCAGCCGTGTATTTAGATCGGTTAGGCCGGCGTCGAAGTGCGTCCCGAGTCCGTTGTCGGAACGGACCAGTCGCCCGAGGTCCCAGAGGTCGACAGCCGGATCAGCCGAATCGACTGCACCCAGCCCGCCTAGTAGGGACATGGGGTCCGGAGCACGTGATCGCCGTCGGGCGGTTCCCTGGTGTCCTGTCACCTGGCGGAGAACGTTCAGACCGATACCCGTTCCCCCGGTGATGGCTAGGTGGACAGCGAAGATCCGGCTGATCATCGCCAGCATGCCGGTTGCGGCATCCAACAGTTGGTCGTCGGAGGACTCTTCGAGCGGGGGGAGCCCGTCTCGCCATGTCGCTATTTCGGCAACGGCATCGTCAAGCTCGGGCAGGCTGGTGGCTCCGAGGATCCTCCAGCCGTAACGCAGGCCGCGCAGAGTGGCCGCGATGTTCCGGTCGCGTCGGTCAGGACAGTGGTCTGGTGCCCGACCCTCCGATCCGAGAAATGGAGCGTCGGCATCAGCCAGTGACATGCCCGGTGTCCGGATGGCCACCACCCGGGTGACTGAGAGGTTCAGGTAGGTGTAGCCACCGAACACCCCCATGAAGACGTCGGCGTCCTCATCGCATTCAACAGCGGTAACCATGCCGGTCGACCGGAAGAAGTCCCGGGCCGGATCTCCGGCCAGGCCCCGGGCCATGGCCGCGGTCAGCGGGAAGACGGGCTGCGGATAGACCTCACCGGCGTTGCCGCGGGTGTAGACGGGGAATCGTCGGCTGGGCGTCCCGTGGACGTAGGGCCCGAGGCCGAAGTCGGCGAGGCCTTCGGCGACCACTTCAGCGGGGGGTTCTAAACCCATGCACGATTCTCAGGTCGCCGCCTTCAAGGAGAAATTCTTGCATCCACGATCATTGGGTTCAAGTCAGTCGGCTAGGAGCTCCGGGATTCGCCCCACCTCGCGTCAGGGGACGTTGGCAGAACAGAAGCTTTCGGTCCAACTACTTGGCTAGTTGATGGCTGACCAGCGGCCTGAAGTAGATATTAGGAACCATTCTCATTATGATGACTGCGTGGACATCTTCTACCTAGCCCTACTGATCGCTGTGGCCTCTCTTGGGCCTGGACTATTGCCCCAGGTGTTTGTCAACAGGATTTCATCTCAAGGGCTTGCAGACCTGACAGGCCTCGCATCCGGACTCTTGTTGGTTTCGGCGCTTGTAGTCGTAGTCCCGGAGGGCTTTCATACTGCTGCTGCAAGCGACGGAGGGTTCGCTTTCGATCCCGTGGTATTAGGCCTTGCTGGCATGGCGGGATTTAGCTTGCTGTTGGCGCTAGAAGGCTTGGGAATAGGTCACGCCGTTCACGAGGAGCATCACGACCACGCAAGCGGTTACGGCCATGAACACGTGCATCATCCATTCTCAGCAGGAGTCGTTGCACTAGGGCTATCGGTCCACGCTTTGGCAGATGGCCTTGCCATTGGAGCGGCAGCAGCATCTGGCGAAACATCGTTCTCATTGCTCGTAGCGTTTGCGGTGATCGTTCACCGCGTGCCGGCCGCCCTGAGTCTTGGGATCTTCCTGCTCCATCAGCCGGGGGGCAGGAAGGCAGCCATAAAGGGGCTTTTGTTATTTACTCTCGCTACGCCTGTGGCCCTTGTTCTTTCCTATCTGGTGCTCGATGGCGCTGATGAGTCGATTCTGGCCCTTGCGCTGCTTTTTTCGGCTGGGACCTTCGTCTACGTGGCAACGGTCGACACTCTCCCGGCCATACACAATCCGACGACCGGTCGGCGGGCAGTGCGCAACGTGCTGTCAAGTGCTGCAGCGTTCTCCGTACTTCTGATAGTGCTAAATAGCGCTGGGATTTTGGACCACGGCCATCATGAGATCGACGGCCACCACGACGATGGTCACACAGATGAATCCAGCGACCATTGAAACGGCTCGGCGTAAGCGAAAGCCGGCACGCCTATGAGCACTGACCTTTCTCATCCTGCCCGCCGTAATTGCGTTGCCGACAGCGGCGCAAACTCAGGGGCGCCGGTGTCGTCCCCCTCCCCCAGGGGTCCAACCCCTGCGTGGGTTCTGCACCCTGCGCTTCAGAGACGGACCGTCCGACCGGCCAGGACGCCGGTGTGCTGGCCGCTCTCCAGGAAGACCTCACCGTTGACCAGCGTCTGTCGATAGCCATCGGCGCCCTGGATCCAACGGGGAGCACCGCCTGGGAAGTCGTGGGCCATCTCCGGGTAGCCGAGGGCCAGGCCTTCGAGGTCGATCACGTTGACGTCGGCAAAACCCCCGGCGGCGAGCCGACCCCGATCAGAGACGCCGAACAGGTCGGCTGGTTCGGAGGTGAGGCGTCGGACGGCATCCTCCAGGGTGAAGCGTCCCTCGTCGCGCACCCAATGGGTGAGGAAGAAGGTGGGCTGGCTGGCATCCATGATGAGGGTGGCGTGGGCGCCGGCATCGGCCAAACCGAGGGTCACATGGGGACGGGACAGCATGTCCAGCACCTCGTCGAGGTCCTGGTTCAGGATCGGCCATGTGAGGATCCGCCGTCCGTCCATCTCGACGAGGAGATCCAGTATCGCTTCGGCCACCGGCACCCGGCGTTGAGCGGCGATGGCCGCGACGCTGTCCTCGGGGGTGAAGACGTGACGGACCGGCCGGTCGCTCAGCGGGTAGATGCGGGTCCAGTCGATTCGGCCGTCGGACACCGACCGATCAGCCTCGTCCAGCAGGGCGGCTCGGGAGACCGGGTCGCGCAGGCGAGCCACCCGCCCCTCTAGGGGGAGGTCGGCCAGGGCCTGCCAGGAGCCCCAACGGTCGAACGGGGTTCGGCCAGCCAACCCGAACAGGATTCCTATCTGGCGGGACGTGGTCTGGGGCCGGAGGCGGGCTCCAGCGGCGTTCTCGCGGTCCACGGCGGCCAGGACATTCCGGTGGAGGTCCGGGGCGGCATCAACCTGGGTCAGGGCCATCGAGACGTCGCAGTCTGCCGCCCGGCTGATGTCGGCATACAACCCAACCTCGTCCTGTACCGGGTCCTCCGACCCGTTGCCAATGTCCACGTAGGCGGGAGCCACCTCAAAGATCCCACCCCGGTGACGCAACACGTCGGCAAAGGCCATCAGCTCATCGGCAGAGGCCTTAGTACCCGGGACGTATCGCCCGTCGGGGACCTTGTGGAGAAGGGTCCGCGAGGTGGAGAACCCCAGGGCGCCGGAAGCCAGCGCCTGGTCGACCATGGTGGCCATGGCCCCGATGTCCTCGGCGGCCGCTGGAGTCTCGTCCATGGCTCGCTCCCCCATGGCCGCTAGCCGAACCGCACAGTGGCCGACCATCCCCCCGACGTTCAGACCCTTGGGGAGACGGTCCAACTCGTCGAGGTAGTCGCCGTATGTTTCCCAGTTCCAGGACAACCCGTCCAGGATGCTTGAGGCCGGGATGTCCTCGACTGACTCCATCATCTCGGCCAGCACCTGTTGGCCACCGGGGGCCACGGGGGCGAACGTCACCCCGCAGTTGCCGAGCACGACCGAGGTGACCCCGTGCCACGAGGCCGAGGTGCCCAGCGGGTCCCAAGCCATCTGGGCGTCAAGGTGGGTGTGGATGTCCACGAATCCTGGGGTGACCACCAGCCCGTCGGCATCGATCTCACGACGGGCTCGGCCTTCCACCCGACCCACCTCGACAATGCGGTCGCCGTCGACGGCGACGTCTGCGGTGACCGGCGGGGCGCCCGTGCCGTCCACCACGGTCCCACCGCGGATTATGAGGTCGAATGCCATTGCCTGCCCTTCCGGTGAGCGGCGCCCGGACGTCGGGGGCGTTCGCCGACAGTAGCCGTGGGCCCGGTCACGTGAGGAAGCGTGTCAGCTCGTCCAGGGCGGCTAGGGCGACGTCGCGACCGGCCGACGGCAAGCGGAGCACCACCTCGTCGATTCCCAGCCCGGCGTAATAGTCCAACTTCCCCTCGTCGGGAATCGTGCCGAAGGGGATAATG
>JAKURV010000027.1 GCA_022452035.1 Acidimicrobiales bacterium
GTTCGTACTCGTCGGCTGACAGGCCCCACTCGGTGAAGTCCCACGATCGTTGGAGTGGGAGGGACTCCTCGTCGATGCCCAGTTCGGCAGCCACGATGCTCCGGAAGGCGCTCGTGTAGTCCCCGCAGACGCCGTCCAGATCGACGCCGAGCACATATGGACGGTCCATGGCCCAAGACGGTAGTGCGCGCTCCCCGGGACGGGGCCGAGACGCTTTCAGCCGGCGGTCAGGCCGCCGTCGACGCTGACGATGGCCCCGTGCATCCGGCTGGCCTCGTCGGAGGCTACGAAGGCAATGACGTTGGCCAGCTCGGCCGGGTCGGCCATCTCCCGAAAACCCATGTACGGCCGGACCAGAGAGAAGTCCACGTCATCGGGCATTGAGTAATTGCGGGTCATGGAGGTGACGACTCCGCCGGGCGCTACAGCGTTGATCCGGACAGGTTCCTTGGCGAACTCCATGGCTAGGGCCCGGGTCATATTCACCACGGCGCCCTTCGTCGTGGAGTAGGCAACGGTGTAGGCCTGACCCATCAGGCCGGCGTTGGAGGCAATGTTGACGATGTTGCCCCGTGTCTCCAAGAGGTGCGGGAGGGCGGCCTGGCAGCACCAGAAAACGCCGGAAACGTTGATAGCCAACATCCGGTTCCATCCCTCGGCCGTTACGTCGGCGACGTGCTCGCCCCACGCCACCCCGGCGATGTTGGCCAGGATGTCCAACCGGCCGTGCGTGGCAACGGCGTGGTCTACGGCGGAGCGGCACTCGCCGCGGTCCGAAACGTCACCGACCATGGTGGACACAGTGGCTCCAAGGGCCTCTACCAGCCTGGCCATCTCTGCCAGGCCGTCGCCGTCTCGGTCGAAGCCAACGACGATGGCCCCGTCCTCGGCCATCCGGAGAGCGGTGGCTCGTCCGATGCCGGAGGCTGCACCGGTGAGTAGGGCGACCCGGCCGTCGAAGCGTCCCATGTCGACAAGGCCTCCCGTCGCTGCCAAGGACACGTTGTCCGGTCGGCGTGGGCAGGCACAGTAGCGGTCGACCGGGTTCCTCTCAGAGGCGGGAGAGACGGAGGTGGTTACGACCGCGGTGTTGGTCCACAGTCTGGTCAAACTCACGGCCACGGGGACACCGGTAGGCCACGCTGATCCTTCCGCCCGACCCTGCGGTTTTTGGTATGCAATGCTCGAAACGGTGCTGGGTCGGGCCGCCCATGACCAGGAGGTCACCCGAAGCGAGGTTCCAGGGCTGGGAAGGGCCACCACCCCGGGGACGGATGCGTAAGGTTCGTGGACCGCCGAACGAGGCCAGAGCGACCGTCTCGTGGATCGCTCCGGGGCGGAACCGGTCGCCGTGCCAGGCCACGCTGTCGCGGCCGTCCCGGTAGAGATTGGCCCAACTGGCCACTAGATCAACGCCGTAGTGGTCGGTTAGGCAGTGTCCGATCTCCTGAAGGGCGATACTTGGTTCCGCGATGTTGGTGCTCAGCCGCGGCTCGAGCACCTCGCTGTCCACAATCCACCGCCGATGGGACCGCCACGCTAGGGAGTCCCGGAAAGCGGCGTAGAGGTCGTCGGCCCCCCGGATCCAGCCCGGCGCGTGATCCACCCAGCAGTCCTCGTCCAGCTGGGTGCGCTGGGCGGTCGGCACAAGGTCACCGAGGTGGAAGGGAAGGCTGCCGAAAAGGGTGGCCTGGAGCATGACCCACCCTATCTCGTGACGAACAGATGTTCGACATACTCCTGGACCCTGAAAACGGCGAAAGCCCCGCCGCCCGGAGGCAGCGGGGCTTTCGGCCTACAACTAACTCAGCGAGCAACGCCCTTACTGAGAGCTGACAATGCCGCGTCCTTCACAGGAATGAAGGCGCAGATAGCGAGAGCGGTTCCGATGTCGGAACCAAAGTCGCCCATGCCGAGGATCTCGGTCGAAGCTCCGTAGCCAAAGCCTCCCACTTCGCTGATCACAACGAACAGATACGCCCAGATCAGGTTGAGGTTGGACCCCACAACGGGGATGCCGCCCAGCATGCTGCCGACACCAACTGTGTCGAGGATGCTGTTGAGCACGGCCAGAACACCCTGGAAGACCATTCCAAGAACGATCAGGGTGAGAATTGTTGACATCATTGGATAGGTACCCCTTTTGTTGACAGACGAACCCTGTTGCCGGAGACCCGGACCGGGACCGCTATGAAAAGGCTAAAGGAAGTGCACCACAGAATCGCGGCAATCCGTAACCTATTCGCAACATCCCCGTTTGGGAAGAGGTAGACCACTACCATTCCCGGCCCATGATCAGCCCGGTCCGGAATCCGCGACGTCGGGCCGCCCGCCTGACGATCACCCTGGTTCTCGTCCTCGTGGCGAGCAGCCTGTTGGCGCCGGATGCTGTGCGATCCTGGGCCGACACCCAACCGGAGGGCTGGCGGCGCGTTCTCGCCCAAACGTGGTCCGGGCCCACAGGTGGCCTGGCCCGGGATACCGGGCTGGACCGGCCGCTGACTGCCGTTCGAGACGCGCTGGATCCTGAGCCAGCGGTCGTCTTCCCGGTGCCGGCCGATCCGAAAACGGGATTGGTCGTACGACGGGCCTCACCGACCGACCCGCTACGGGTGCTGGCTGTCGGGGACTCTTTGATGTTGGACCTCCAGTACGGGATGGAACGAGTCCTAGAACCGAGACCGGACGTCGAGATCGAGGGTCGCGGCGCCCTCGGGTTCGGCTTCACGGTTCCCCACTGGGACTGGGAGGAGGACGTCCTTGCCGACTACTCGCGCCTGGTGGCCGAGGTACATCCAGACGTGGTGGTGGTGATGATCGGGGCCAACGAGTTCGAAGGTCACGTGCTGGAGGGAGAGGCCCTCGAGCCGGGCTCCGAACGCTGGGCCGAAGTCCTGGCCGAGCGGGCAGGGGAGGCCATGGCCCAATGGAGAGCGGAGGGCGCTCCGGTGTACTGGTGGACCACCCCGAGGATGCGCGACACACGGTTCCTCACCGACGACCTGAACGCCATCTGGGAAGCCACCACCACGGCATGGGGTGACGGGGTGACGTCGCTGGACAGCATGGTGGTTCTGGGTGACGCCTCGGGCGCCTATCGGGACCGGATGGTGGACGAGAACGGTCGCCTCGTTGATCTCCGCAAGGCCCGGGGTGTCCACTTCCACGAAGTGGGCGCCGATCTCCTGGCCCGTCAGTTGGAGGAAAGGCTGGTCGCTGACGGCTGGTTAGTAGACGACTAGCCGAAGGTTCAGGCCCCGGGGTGCTCCCCGGCGGGTCCATCCTCTTCGTGGCTCCGGTCGTGGTCGGCCGGGTCGTCGCCCGGTCCACGGAGAAGAGCCAGCTCCTCGGCCAGAGCTCTAATCCGCTTTTCCATCCGGGACATCTCGTAGGAGAAGTGCATGGACAGGAGGAGCAGGAACCCGATAGCCAGCAGCAGGAAGAGGGTCGGCTGATACCAGATCCCGAGCAGGTCAGCTACCCGGTCCAGCAGAGTAGGAACCGACGCGGTGATGGCCAGCACCAGGCCCACTGTCAGCCAGAGCACGGTGTACTTGGCCTTGAGGACCTGTCGGCGGACCAGGCGCACGATCACTGCGACGGCTAACACGGTCAGGGTGGCCAGAAGGGCATGGGTCTCGACGGTCACGACTGAGCCCTCCGGCGTTGTCCGCGGCCCGGATCGCCGGCAAGGAGGACGATCAGGAGGCGGACGAAGTGGTAGGCCAATCGCAGATTCCGGGTGGAGGCCCTTCCTCCCGACCGGTCGTGCATGACCACGGGAACTTCCCTGACGACGAAGCCCCGGCGGACGGCCAATACGAGGGCCTCCACCGACTCCATGTACTCCACCGGGTACTCGGTAGCGAAGAACTCCAGTACCGGACGGCGGAAGGCCCGAAAGCCCGACGAGGTGTCGGTGAACCGCTGGCCACAGATCTGGCCCACCATGCGTCGGAGCAGTCCCATAGCCAGCCCGCGGCTGCGGCCCACCCGGTAGCCGTCATCGCCGCCGAATCGGGTGCCGATCACCATGTCGGCGTCCTGGAGTCCAGCCAACAGAGCCGACACCTGGGAGGCGTCGTGTTGGCCGTCGGCGTCGAACTGATAGGCACGGTCGTAGCCCTGTTCTACGGCGTAGCGAAAACCCAACCGGAGCGCCCCGCCGATCCCCAAATTAAAGGGAAGGCGGAGGCAGGTAGCTCCACCGGCCCGTGCGACGTTGGCCGTCCTATCCGTAGAACCGTCATCGACCACGACCACGTCGTGGTCGGGAACGTGGGCCTCCAGAGCGGCGAGGACCCCGGGAAGAGCGTCGGCCTCGTTGTAAGCCGGGATGATCACCGCGGTGCGCACCGTCCCACGGTACCGCTCGCTTCCGCTGGGCCGTTCGGCGGGGTCCGGATCAGTACGCGTCGAAATCTAGAAACTCGAATCCGGTGATCGAGAGCGCTCCGGGGTCAAAGCGGGGGACACCATTGTCGGCGAACGGATGCACGACTAGTACCAGGGGGCTCGGTTGGAGGCGGTGAGGGATCGAGATCCTGAGGAAACGCACGGAGGGGTTGGCACCCCAATGCAGGACCAGGGGCGTGCAGTGGTGGGTGGCCAGGGCGGCTGCCAACGGCCCGGACGGGATCGGGTCGGTCTGCACCTGACGGGGGAGCACCTTCAACAGGACAGCTACCCGGAGTCGCCGTACCGTGGTCGTAGTGCTAACGAGGAGGACGTCGTCTCGCTCGTGCACCACGTAGTCCGCTCCCGGTCGCCCGAGTCTCCACCGGAGGTGGTCGGAGTCCCAGGTGGCACCGTGCCCGTTGGCGGAGACGGGCACCTCCTGAGGCAGCATTTGCTGGATCGTGTTGGAGTCCAGAAGAGAACGATTCACAGGGTGGGCGGCGAACCCGTGCCTTCCGGGCGTCGCCACCAGAAGCCGGGAGGCGAGCAGAGGAAGCATTCTCCAGCCCATGGTTTCGACCATGCGGGGAGCCGACTCGGCGTTGGCCACCCCGAGAATTCCGTCCAGACCAGCCTCGGTGCCGACCCGATAGCTGTCCTCGACGGTCCGCCGGTAGGCCCCGGAACCTCGGGCCGCCGGGTGGACGGAAAGGTCGACGCCTAGCCCCAGGACGATGGCCGGTCCGGTAGCCGATCGGAAACGCAACGGCACCAGTGCGTAGTTGCCCACCAGGCGACCTTCATCGTGGGCCTGCCCAACGGCCGCCCGCCCAGTCGGGTTCTGGTGGTAATACCAGGCAAGGTGGTTAACGCCCATCGGGGGGTCGTGAGCGAACACCATGTTCAGCAGATCCGCTGTGGCCCGTAGATCCTCCACGAGGCTTCAGCTTCTCTGACGCCGGTCGACGACCAAAACGGATGCTCCGCCGACCAGGAAGATTGCGCCCAGTCCGACCCGGAAGCCGGCTCGACTCCGGCAGTCGACGGTGGTGGGCGTTCGGGGGTCGTCGGACGAGGGACGGGGTGTCGTGTAGACGTCGGCCCAGGGACTGTCGCCAGATAACAGTCCGACTAGCGGCGAACGGCAGCCAATCTCCGGAGTGGCCTCGAGGGTGTACGGGGCACCGCCGGGAAGGGGACGGGTGAAAGGGGCTAGGGCGATCCACAAGCCGAGGACGAGGGCCAGACCGGCTAGTACCCGTCGTGGGGAGGTTCGGCGGAAGAGGTTCCGGGCCATAGCCGACGGATCCTACTGGCGGCCCCGGGGCCCCTCGGGTGCCCCGGTACCCTCGGGCGCTATGTCCGATGACTCGACGACGCGACAGAGCGGCTTTCGTAGTCGTCGGGGAATCGTTCTGGCGATCGTCCTTTTAGTGGCCGCTACGGGAACCCTGGTATTCCAGGCCAGTGGACCGGTGCTTCGGGTGGCCTCCCTCGGTGACAGCGTGGCTTACGACGGGGATCCGGGGATCCGCGCCGCCCTGGAGGCCACTGGCGAGGTGATGGTGGATGCTCGATCGTACGGTGGGGTCGGCTTGCTCCGCCCAGGGATCGACGACTACCTCCGGGAGGCGCTGGACGGGAACCCTGACGTAGTGGTGGTCATGCTGGGCGGCTGGGACTTGGGCGAGGTCGTGGCCGACCCCCCGGCGTACGGACGCCGGCTGGACGAGGTGGCCGGCCTGCTGACCTCGAAGGGTGCGACGGTGATCTGGTTGGGGATGCCGCCCACCCCGCCGGCCGAGGGAATTGAGGAGGCTCGCCGGATGGCCAACCGTGAGTTCGCTGCCGTGGCCGACCGCCACGACGGAGTCACCTACCTGGACACCGACCAGATCCTTGGTGACAGCTTCGGGGGTTTCACCCGGATGCGGACCGGAGTGGCCGGAACGGATGTCCAGGTACGGAAGGTTAGGGACGGGCGAGATGACGGCCACCTTTGCCCAGCCGGAGCGGCCCTACTGGGCCAAGCGGTTCTGACTGCCATGCGGGAGACCCACGTTATGCCCGAGGAGATGGAGGGCTGGTGGGAGGGCGAGTGGACGCGGGACGCCCGTTATGAGGATCCCCTTGGGGGTTGTGCCGAGATCACAGACTGACCGGGCAACACCTCGCTCGGCTTCCACCGGTCAAGCGCCGCGTCTACGGCCACGGCGGCCAGGATCACCAGGGAGGCCTCGGCGGCTGTGCGGTAGCGGGTGTTGCCGAAGGCAGTGGCCGCCGTGAAAGTGGCGATCGGAACCCAGGCGGCAAGGACCAGTAGGGGCCCACGTCGACGACGTATCACCTCGAAGCCGGCTACGGCGAGAGGTACCAGAAGCGTGAACTGGACAAGGCCCAGCATGGAGATGGCAAAGGAGCGCCGGTCGGCGTGGACATCCCGGCGGAGTTGACCGATCGGCTCGTAGAGGCCCCACATCCGTCCGATCCGGGCCGGCACCACTACGGTCAGGAGGCGTTCCCGGTTGACCGACATGTACGACGTGGCCCGTTGCCGAACCACCACGTCACGTTCGTACTCATCGAGGAGACCGCCGTCGGCCCCGTAGGGAGTGGGTAGGCCGCAGGACAGGTTCCAGTAGCCAAGGTCTGGCCCATGGTAGGTGGCGTCGCAGTTGGCCTGGACGAGCACGGTGCCCATTCCATTGGAAAATAGGACCGGGGCATCGAAGGCGGCCACGTTGCGGGCGAACCACGGCAGGCAGAGGACGAGGGCAGCCAGGCCACAAGCCACGTAACGGAGGAGCCGCTCCCGCCACGCGAGGGGGGTTCGGAGGAGGACCACGGCGGCGACCACCGGGAGGAAGAGGACCAACTCGGCCCGGGTAAGGGCTGCCAGGCCCCCGACTAGCCCCAGAATCACTGCCGAGGGCCGTGAGGGATCGCGCCAGAAGCGGACGCCAACCAGCATGGTGGCTGCCGCCATAGCGATGGCCGCCGTTTCTGCCACGAGGAGGCCGTCGTTGACCCAGATGAAGGCGTAGCCGGCTGTTCCGGTGGCTGCCAGAAGACCGAGACGATCCGAGCGGAGCTCCCGGCCAAGGAGGCCCATGAGGACGATGGCAGGCGCGCCCAGCAAGACCGACACCAGTTGTTGCTGGAGCACGGTGGTGAAACCCAGGAAGGCGAAGGTGCCCAACAGAACGGTCCACACCGGGGGGTGTCCTGCTGTGGGTTCTATGTATCCGATTGGGGTTTCGACCACCACCTCGCCTTCGGCGAGGGGAACCACGTCTATGCCACCGAAGAAGTGACGGAGCGGTTCGGGGAACCCGAGGCCGTCGGCAAAGAGGTTGGCCGAAAGGTGGTAGGCGGCGCCGTCTCCGCTGAGCGGGTTGTCGGCGGCCACCAGCACTAGGTGGAGTAATCGGATCCCGAGGCCGAGCAGGACGATTGCTGTCAGCCGACCTCGGAATGTCTCGGGCAGGAGGCCCTGGCTCATCTTCACCGTTTTCTTAGTCGCCCATCGGCCCAGCGCGCTGCGGGACCCAGGTCAGGACTCTGGGTGGGATCGACGATCGGAAGCGAGTCGGAGTCCAGGTTGGCCACTGCCTCGCTGAGCGGCCCGGCTACCGGGTCGGCGAGTAGATGCCTAATTTGGTGCTCCATTCGGGAACGGCGGAGCCAGGCGATCCGACTGGCCAGCATCCCGATGTGGTCGTGCGGGTGAAAAGCCTCGTCGGGGTCGAACTCCCACGGATGGCAGTAGGCCCACAGCACCTCATCGGGATCGGCCCGCGCCAATCCGAAACGGCGGAGGGCAGACGGAAGCAGGCGCAGGTAGGTCCCTCCCAGGTAGGGAAGGTCGATCCCAGGCAAGCGGACCAAAGGGCAGGGAAGCTCGACGGGACCGCCGGCCCACCGGAAGGGTCGACGAGGTAGGCCGGGCCAGCCGTACAGCGGACTAGGTCCGGGCAGGACGCTGGAGGAGTAGGTGAAGCCAGCTTCGGTTACAAGAGGGATGGCCCAGGCCGAGGCCGGCACTAGCGACATCATGGGAGCCCGGTACCCCTCCACGGCTTGGCCGGACAGGTCCTGAAGCAGGGCACGGCCACGGCGAAGGTCGTGGCCGAAATCGCTTGGGTTCTGGGTAGAGATAGGCACGTGCCGCCAGGAGTGGAGGCCTACCTCGTGGCCTTCGGCAGCGGCCCGTCGCACTAGGTTCGGCCGGCGCTCGGCCAGCTCACCGACTACGAACACCGAAGCCCGGTGGCCAGACTCGGCAAGCAGGTCCAGAACCCGGTGGGTCATCTCGACGACCCTTTCCGGGAGGTCGGCGGTGGGCCGGAGGTCCTCGACGTCGACGGTGACGGTGACGGCCGGGGGCATCACCGGAGTGTAGGAGCGTGTTCCGGGGCAGCCCGAAGGACCCGGAGGCGAGCCAGGGCTACTGCGGCGAGCAGGACCATTACGACGTCAGTGGGAACCCGGTACCGGGTGGCGCCCAGGGTCAGTGCGGCCACCAGCGTCCCGATGAGTGGCACGGCTAGGAGCGGGAGGAGGGGAGTCCCCTGGCGTCGTAGCCAGAGGGCGCCGGCCACGGCCAGTGGCACTGAGGCGTAGAACTGGAGGAGACCTAGCACCGAGATCCGGAAGTTCCGACCCTCTACCAGGATGTCGGCCCGTAGCTGCTCGATGGGGGCGTAGAGGCCCCAGAACCGTCCTACCCGCCGAGGTATGGCGTGGGTGAGGAGGCGACCTGGATGATCCGAGGCGTACTGCAATCCGCGCTCCCGGTAGATCACGTCACGCTGGGACTCGTCGATTGGGTTGCCGTTTGGGCCGAGCGGTTGGGGCAGCCCGCAATCGAACTCCCAGTAGCCCTGCTTCTCCCCGTAGTAGGTGGCATCGCAGTTGGTCTGGGCGACGAGGATTCCCACACCATTGGTGAGCAGGACAGGCTCCTCGAAGGTAGCCAGGTTGCGTACCAGCCACGGCGCGAGCACGGCGATTGCTACAAGGCCCACGCCTACGTACCGAGCCAGGCGAGTTACGGGAGCCAGATCGGCCCGACGAAGCACGGGGAGAGCGACTAGCGGAAGTACCAGAAGCAACTCCGCCCGGGTGAGGGCACATAGCCCACCGACGGCGCCCAACAGTAGGACGGAGCGGATGTCCGGCGACCGGTGGAACCGGAAGCCCACGATGACGAGGAGGGCCACACAGCCCACCACAAGGCTCTCGGACATCACCAAGCCATCGTTTAACCACAGGCAGGCGTGGAAGGCAGCCAAGCCGGCAGCTAGGAGACCCGTCCGTGGCCCGTCCAGGGAGCGCCCGGCCCAACCGACGGCCGCCACACCAGCGGCACCGACGAACGCCCCCACCAGCTGGTGCGCTGTGGCCCCGGTCAGGCCCAGGGCCGAGAAGAGGCCAAGAACCACCACCCACAGCGGTGGGTGACCAGCGGTGGGCTCTACGTGGCCGACTGGCAGGGCAGTGTTGGCAGTCGGGAGCACGGAGGATGGATCGTCTACGAAGAGGAGTTCCTGAGCGCCACCGTGGAGGTATCGGTATGGCTCAGTAAATCCAAGACCATCGGCCAGAAGGTTGGCCGCCTCGTGGTAGTAGGCGCCGTCGCCGGAAAGCGGATCACCCCGCTCCACTACAAGGACGTAGGCCACCCGGAGAACTAGGGCGGCGGCCACGAGGAGGGCCAGCCACCGGCCGAACCGGACGTCGACTCGCGTCCCCTTCGGTGTGGTTACCGGCGGAGACGGTGTGGTGGACATGGTCAGCTTCCGGCGTCGGAGGGCCGGATTTCCTCGTGGTAGTCCTCCTCCACGTTGACTTGCCATATGTCATGGTCGGCGCCCAGCACGTTTTCCACAGTCAGCATGGCCGTCAACATGGAGTGGTCTTGGTTGTTGTACCGATGCATGCCGTTGCGTCCCACCGGGTAGACGTTGGGAGCGTTGTCGGCTAGCCAAGCACGGAGAATTTCGACGTTGGCCTGGTAGTGGGCGTCGTACATCGGGTACGCCTTGGGCATGCGGACCACGTAGCCCGCCTCCACCCGTGACGGGTTCAGTAGTCCGAGGTGAGCCATCTCGGACTTGCCCTGTTCCACCAGGTCGGCGTCGTCGGCCTCCCAGAGATGATCGCCTTCGTCCACGAAGTACTCCAGGCCCAAGCAGGTCCGACCGTCCTTGACTAGGTGAGGTGACCACTGGCCGAAGTTCTGGACGCGGCCGACCTCAACCTCGGGGCTGTGGATATAGATCCAGTTATCGGGAAAGCCGTCCTCGGACGGGACAACTAGGGCCACTGTGAGGAAGTCCCGGTGGACGATGGCGTCGGCTGCCTGTCGTACCGCGTCGGAAATGGGCGGATCCATAGCCCGCAGCAAGTGGGGGAGGGGCATGGATGAGATCACGTGGGACGCCGAGAACACCACCGGGCCGTCGGGGCCGTCGGCTTCCACCCGGTAGGCCCGCCCATCGGCGTGCGCGATCCGGCGGACTGGATGGTGGAGCAGGACATCAGAGCCTTGAGCGGCTACCAGCTCATGGCACCGCTCCCACATCATTCCCGGCCCGTACTTCGGATACTCGAACTCCTCGATGAGGCTGGTGATCTCCTTCTGATTCCGGCGGGGGGTGAGGGAGTTCCAGACAGCCCGGAAGAGCGAGAGGTTCTTTATCCGCTGGGCGGCCCAGTCGGCCTGCAGTTCGTCGGCCGGTACACCCCACACCTTCTCGGTGTAGGTCTTAAAGAAGGTTCGGTACAGACGCCATCCAAAGCGGCTCGCCGTCCACCCCTCGAACGAACTCTGGTCCTTTGGTGGGTGGATCCGGACCCATGCGTAGGACAGCACGCACCGGACGGACTCCAGGAGACCCAGGTTTCGGAGGGCGTTCAGGGCCCGCAGCGGGTAGTCGTAGAAGCGACCCCGGTAGAAAATGCGGCTCATACGGGGTCGAACGAGAAAATCCTCAGGCTCCAAGATCTCATGCCACAGATCCGAGACGGCCCGGACCTTGGTGAAGAAGCGGTGGCCTCCGATGTCAAACCTCCACCCGTCCCGAACGGCGGTCCGACTGATGCCGCCGACCACCCCGTCGGCTTCCAGCACCGTGGCCCGGATGTCGGACTTTCCGAATTGGTAGGCGGCGGTCAGCCCGGCCGGCCCGGCACCGATGATGACTGGATGGACCCCTGCTGGGGGCGGGTGGTCGTGTCCCTCGAGGGGCGTGTTAGGAAGGTCGGTCATCGAAAAGCTCGGTTCCCGGCAGCGGGTCCGGGGGCCGGACGAGCGTACCGGGCGGCCCCCGGGTGCGACGGTACGCTCCTCCGCCGTGGGGGAGGCCGATCGCAACCGCTGGCTCGTCACGGTGGTGGCCGTCGCGGTGGCCAGTGGGTTGGTACTGCGTTTCCTTCCGCTCTCGCCGATGTGGCTTGACGAGGCCATCTCGGCCTCCCTGGCCGAAGAGGCCCGTCGGGGCTGGACACCGCTGGTGGATGCCCTGCGGCACGACGGGCACCCGCCCCTGTACTACGTCCTCTTGGCAGTTTGGACGTCGGTAGTTGGTGAAGGTGACGCGGCGGTGCGGGCATTCTCGGGTGCGCTAGGCGTGATGTCGCTACCCCTCACTTGGGCGGTGGCCCGGCGACACCTCGACCCGTCGGGTGGTCTCTTGGCGGTCGGGGTGATGGCTTCCAGCCCGTTTGCCATCCGATACGCCACCGAGGCCCGGATGTACCTACTGCTCCTAGTCCTGCTGCTTCTGGCCCACCTGGCCGCAGTCCGGGCCTGGGAGCGACCGTCGACGGCCCGCCTGGCTGCCCTAGCCGGAGTTACGACAGCACTGCTCCTCACCCATTACTGGTCACTATTTTTGGTGACGGTCGTTGGGCTGGCCCTTCTGTGGGTAAGCCGGGGACCGGAACGCCGCCGGGCCCTCCGGCTGACCGGAGCGGTGGCCGCCGGTGGGTTGGGATTCTTGCCGTGGCTTCCCGTGTTCTTCGACCAACTGGCCCACACCGGAACCCCGTGGTCGCCGGCGCCGAGGCCCACGGTGGTGGCAGCACTGACCCTGGAGGCCTACGGCGGGGGTCGGGGTTCAGAAGCACTCCTGGTGGCTGTGGTGCTGACGGTCCTGGTGGTGCTGGGTATCGGGACCCGTCGGTCGTCTGCCGGCTCGGTGCTCGGTTGGGCCGAGGAGCGTTGGCTGCGACTGGCCGCCGGTATCGGCTTGGCCACCATGGTGCTGGGGGCGGGAGTCAGCCTGGCCACTGACACGGCCTACCAGGGCCGCTACGGCGTGTTTGCTTTGGTGCCGGTGGTGCTGGCCGCCGCGGTGGGCCTCCGGCGCCTGCCCGGTATCGGCCCGGTGGTGGTCCTGATGGGGCTAATCCTGCTCTCCGGGGTCTCGGTGGCCCGCGAGCTGAGCAGGGAGCGAACGCAGGTTGCCGCGGCCGTGGAGGAGGTCCTGGCCGGAGGCGGAGCTGACGACGTGGTGGTTTTTTGTCCCGACCAACTAGCTCCAGCCGGCTATCGAATGTTGGACGGCCGCCGCACCACCTTGTCGTACCCGCTGCTGGATGAGGGGCGTCGCGTGGACTGGGTGGACTACGCGACGCGCAATGCTGCGGCTGATCCGGAAGCTGCTGCCGCGGCGATAACGGAACGCTCTGCAGGGGCGGGCGCCGTCTGGTTGGTCTGGATGGACGGCTACGAAACCTTTGGGCGCCATTGTTCTGACCTGCGCCTTGAACTCGTCCAACGCCTGGGCCGGCCGACGAAGGTGCTTAATGCCGACGGTGACGCCTACGACGACGCGGCCAATCTCTCCCGGTTCCCGGGCCCGTCGTGATCCCAACCGGTCGGCGGGCGCTGCTCGGGGACCTCCGGAGCGTTCTCCCGGCGTGGATAACTGCCCGCCTCCTGGTAGCCGCGGCCTACGGGCTGGCCCGTCTGCTAGAGGGAGGATCGGGTTCCCGAACGGCCCGGGGCCTGACTGCCTGGGATGGCGACTGGTATATCTCAATCCTGACTCACGGCTACGACGGTGTGGCCAGGGAGGGCGCTCGCTTCTTCCCGGGCTACGTGCTGGTTGGGCGACTATTTGACGTGGTGTTGCCTGGAGGCCCGGTAACGGCACTACTCCTGGTGGCAAACGTGGCTTCGCTGGTTGCCACCGTATTGGTGTTCCGGCTGGCCCTGGCTGAGACGGCCGACCGGGCCACGGCGCTGCGAGCGGCCTGGGCGCTGTCGCTCTTCCCGTCGGCGTTCGTGTTGGTCTGGGCGTACGGCGAAGGCCTCTTCCTGGCCCTTGCCTTGGGCGTGTTGCTAGCGGCCCGAAGGGAACGCTGGTGGTGGTGTGCGGTGATGGGATTGGCCGCTGGGCTAGTGCGTCCGACTGGCGCTTTACTGGCTCTGGCTGTCGTGGCCGCAGCGTGTCGACCGACCAGCGTGGCTCCGCAGCGGGTGGTGGCGCGAGTGGCAGCAGTAGCGGGGGGTCCGGTAGGCACCCTGGCCTTTGTCTGGTGGGTGTCGGCCCGGTTCGACGAAGCGTTCCTCCCGTTGACCGTGCAACGAGAGCTCCGGGGGGATTCGAGAAATCCGTTGGCTCGACTGGTAGAAGGTTTGGCCGACCTTGGACGGTCAACCACTTGGACCGATGGTTTGCACGCCGTCGCGGCGGTGGTTGTCCTAGTAGTGCTGGTGGCCCTTTTTCGAACTTGGCCCGCCCGGTACGGGGTGTTGGCCGGCGCCTGCCTCCTGGTGGCTTTGGCCGCCGACAACCTGAACAGCCTCGAGCGTTACGTTTTCAACGGAGTCCCAGTAGTGCTGGGCGTCGCCACCTTGGCCGGCTATCGGCGTTTCGGACAGCTGGTTCCAGTGGTCTCTGGTGCGGTGATGGTGGTCCTGGCGACGGCCGCTTGGACTGGGTCCTACGTGCCATGAGCTCAGGCCCCGATCTGGGGCTGTAGCTGGCGTTACTGGGCACCGTGTTCCAGGAGGCAACGGCGGAAAACGCGGAAACGGCCCCAAGTAGCCTTCCGGCGAACCGGTCAACTCCTCGGAGCCGCTTCCTCGTTCCGCATCCCGGGTGCCGCCCCTAGGGGCATCACCCTGATCCGGATCCCGGAGAGTCCGTCGACTTCCGTTCCCGGACCCGATTCGTCCACCGGTCCCCGGTGGGACCCTGGTCGTCCGTTCTGCCCCTCCGCCCGGCGGCGGAGCAGCCCGGTCGACCTGGCACCCGAGTCCGGTCTCACCGTGGGCCCTCTCGACGCCCGTCGGCGTCGGGACGACCTGCGGTGGCCCGGTCCCGGTCGGGGTCTCGCCCGGGCGGTTTGGCTCCTCGCCCGAAGGCTCGTCGCCGCTCCTCCCGGCCTCGACACCCTTGTGCCGGTGGCCGAACCGCTGGTCCCTCTCGGTCCCAGCGTGGTTGCGGTCCTCCCCGAACACGCCTCGGGGGCTTCCCCAGGGTCTCAACCCTCCTCCTGTGACCGGAGCCTGAGCTCCTGTCCCATTCGGCTGGTCGGTTCTCCGGTTCCGGATCCCCTTGCCGTGTTCGGCGTGACAGGCAGGATGCACTCACGCGTGGCTTCCGTCAACCGGAAAGTGAGTATTCCCCAGAAGTAGGAGAGATTTCCCCAACCCCTGAGTGGATGGTCCACAGGTCCGTCCACAGATCGGCCAAGAAACGGTACGGAAAGTAGTCAGCCGGGCAGGTCGACCATACGTCCGTTGTGGCGTCCATCGTGTCGGGTCGGCGACTCGACGGCGTCCGGACCTGAAGCCCAACTCGTTTAGGTGTGCCAGTCTCCCCGCTCGATGAGGACCTGGCGAAGTACCCCCGGATGGTCCGTCATGATCCCGTCTACGCCGAGGTCCAGGAGACGGACCATCTCGCCTGGATCGTCGATAGTCCATACGTGGACCTGAAGGCCACGGTCGTGGGCCATCCGGAGCAGGCGGCGATCCACGATAGGTATGCCGGACTGGCGAACCGGCACCTGGAGGCACAAGGCGGCCGGCCGGCCGGTCGGAAAGCCCAGACTGGCTAGCCGGAGTCGGCCGCCGTCAAACGGGCCAGCTGACGTGCACACGGTGGGTCCGAGGAGGGAGCGGCAACGTGCTAGGCGCCGATCGGAAAATGCCCCAAGGCAGACCCGGTGAAGTGCTCCGTGGTCGCGAATCAGATTGGCGAGGGGTTCCACGACCCGGTCGTCCTTGGGGTCGATGTTGATTCGGGCCTCCGGGAACTCCTCGAGGAGTTCCGACAGCAGCGGGATGGGTTCCCGCCCGGCTATTCGCGCACCAGAAACCTCGCTCCACGGAAGGTCGGCAATCTGGCCAGAACGGTCGGTGACCCGATCAAGAGTGTTGTCGTGGAAGGCGAGAACCACTCCATCCAGGGTGGCATGAACGTCCGTCTCCAGATACCGGTACCCAAGGTCCACGGCATGCCGGAAGGCGGCCAGACTGTTCTCGGGGTACTCCTCGGCTCCGCCCCGATGGGCGAAGGCCAAGGTCCCCGGATGGTCAAGGAACGGGTGGGAAGCCGGACTGCGCATCTCGGGAACGGTAATGCGGTATTCGGGTACGAGCCGAAAGCCCAACGCTCGGGGAGCAAACCACCGGGGGCGGGGAGCGGGGTGGTCGGTATCGTGGTTCCATGGCCCGTCGTACCAAGATCATCGCCACCATCGGCCCGGCGTCTGACGACGAGGCGACCCTTCGTGGCCTGATCCGGGCCGGCATGGACGTGGCCCGACTAGGGCTTGCCCATAACACGATCGACGAGGCGGCGGCCCGCATGGCCGACATTCGCCGGATCGCTGCTCTCGAGGGGCGTTACGTCGGAATTTTGGTTGACCTCCCGGGGCCCAAGGTTCGCGCTGCTTCCTTCGGCGAGGAACCGGTGGTTCTGGTCGAGGACTCCCGCGTGGAACTCCGGGTAGGAGACCACCGCAGTGACGCAACGTCGATCGAGGTCGACTACGAAGGGCTTTTGTCCGACATGGAGCCCGGCGATCGCCTCAGCTTGGGTGACGGCCGGGTGATCCTTGAGGTCCGGGACGTGTCGGAGGAGTCGTTGTCGGCCCGGGTGGCCCACGGCGGTGTTCTTACCGGTAGCCCCGGCCTCCACATTCCTTCGGATCGGCTGTCGATGCGTGCTCCGACCGATGATGACCTCCGTGCCGTCGAACGCTTCGTGGAACTCGACGTTGACATGATTGCCGTGTCGTTCGTGAGGTCTGCAGAGGACCTGGCCCGTCTGTCGGTGATGCCGCACCCCGAAGGGCCCATCGTGGTGGCCAAGATCGAGACCCGTGCTGCTATCGACGACCTCCCAGCCATCATTGAGGCCTCAGGAGCGGTGATGGTGGCCCGAGGAGACCTGGGAAGCGAGTGCAGCATTGAGGAGCTGCCGATCCTTCAGAAGGAGATCATCCGGCAGTGCATCGCATTGGGTCGCCCAGCCATCACGGCCACCCAGATGCTGGAGACCATGGTCAACAACCCTGAGCCGACTCGGGCCGAGGTCTCCGACGTGGCCAACGCCGTCTGGGATGGATCGAGCGCGGTGATGCTCTCGGGTGAGACAGCCATTGGGGCCAATCCGGTGAACGTCGTGTCCACGATGTCGCGGATCGCTGAACGGGCCGACGAGGCCTTCGACCATCGTGGGTGGATGTCGGAGCTCTCGGAGCTCCGCATGACCGACACTGGCGACCCGGACACTGCAATTACCGATGCCATGACCCAGGCCACGGCTCGAGCCGTCGATGAGCTAGGCATCTCGACAATCTTGTGTATCTCGGGTAGTGGCTTCACGGTCCGGTCGATGGCCCGGTTCCGTCCGTCGGCCCGCATCATCGGCCTTAGCTCCAACGAGCGCACTGTTCGGCAACTGACCCTCAGCTGGGGTACGGAGGCCCTCCACCTGCCTGAGCAGGGAGACCTCCAGCGACGGGTAGCTGCCGCCCTCGAGGTGGCCCGCGACCGAGGTGCGGTGCAGCCCGGCGAGCTAGTAGGAGTCCTGGCCGGTACCGACGTCCGGTCGCGATCCACAAACGTGCTTCGAGTGGAGCGGGTCCCCGAAGCGTGACGGTCGACGCCTGTCAGGCGTCGGAACAGCGCGGGTTCAGATCGGCGGGGATCTCCACCGGCTGTCCAAACAGGGAGCACGAGCAGTCGGCGACACAGTCGCTCAGACCGGACCGCTGGCCCCATAACCCGACAGAGAGAGTCGCAAGCAGCACCACGACCACGGTCCGTAGCATTAGCCGGCGGATGACTCGGGCAGCCAGGACGAGCAGGATCACCGAGACGGCGACGGCCACCACAGCCACCGATCGGAGGAACTGTGGGTCGGCCCAGGACGGCAGTTGGACGAACTCGGGCAGGTCAAACAGCTCTGTGAGGTCGTCGGGCACCGGTAGAGGGTACCGGTCGGGTCGACGCCGATCGGGCAGGGGTAGCCTCGCCAACTATGAGCCCTGAGCAGCCCATCGGCCTCTCGTCGCAGGGTCCACCGGAGACTGTTCTTGGCCCGGAGCCCGACGATGCCGACCTCCGCTTAGCGGCCGCGCTGGCCGCCCCACCCGAGGAGCGCCGGGGACTGGTCGCTGCCGTGGTGGCCTCTTGGCCCCGGCATCTCAACGGCTGGGCCTGTCTTGGCGACCTGGGGCGCGACACGGTTGAGTCGTACGCCGCCTACCGCGTGGGCTACCACCGCGGCTTAGACCGCCTCCGGCAGGGTGGCTGGCGGGGCTCGGGCTACGTCCGGTGGTCGCATCCCACAAACCGGGGATTCCTGCGGGCCCTGGCCGGGCTGGCCCGGACAGCTCGAGAGATTGGCGAGAAGGACGAGGAGGAGCGCTGCGAACTCTTCTTACGCCAACTGGATCCAGATTGGCCGAATGTGGATCCCCCCTTGGACGGTTCGGGCTAAGCAGGCTTCGTGGACGCACCACCTGCGACCCTGACCGGTGGAGCGGTACTGGCCGGAGGGGCCAGCAGTCGCATGGGTAGCGACAAGGCCTTCTTGGTTGTGGGCGGACGCCCCCTTGTGCTCGGCGTGGCCGACGCCCTGACCGGCGCCCTGGGTGTGGCAGCGGTGGTGGTCGGTGGAGACGAGGATCGCCTCAGAGCCCTTGGACTGGAGGTCCTGCCCGATCGGGCTCCAGGGGCCGGGCCGCTAGGGGGGATCCTGACCGCCCTTCTCCACCACCGGGAGCGGTTTGACCAGGTGGTGGTCCTGTCCTGCGACCTACCCGACCCCTCGCCGGAAAGCATCCGGACGGTGGCCGAAGCGGCCTCCGACGAGGACGCCATCGCCGTCCCGGTCGTCAACGGCCGGCGGCAGTGGATGCATGCCGCCTGGCCGATCGCCGTCCTTCCTGCCCTCGAGGAGATCTTCCAGAGAGGAGAGCGTGCACCCCACCGGGCAGTCGTTGACCTCCCCGTGGTGGAGGTCGACGGCTTGGATCCCGGCAGCCTGCGTGACATTGACCGTCTCGAGGACCTCGACGAGGAGTCAGCGGGTGACCGATAGGGTTCCGGCCGCACGAAAGATGGCTGGCGGAAGAGGAGCCATGGACGTACCCGAGATCGATGTCGATGAGTTGGAACGACGACTGGAAGAGGGTGCGGTTCTTATCGACGTCCGAGAGCCCGACGAGTGGGTCGAGGTTCGCGTGCCGGGCGGGTGCCTGATCCCGCTGCAGAACGTTCCCGAGCGGCTGGCCGAGATCCCCGAGGAGGGAACCGTCTACGTCATCTGCGCCCTAGGTGGTCGGAGCCGTGCAGCTGCCGAGTTCCTCCGCGGGCAGGGCCGGGATGCCGTGAACGTGCTCGGAGGGACCACAGCCTGGGTGGACGCCGACTTTCCGACCGAGGCGGGTGAGTCGGCCTGAACCGGCGGCCCTCCCCCGAGTACCGCCTGGTCACGAGCCAGGACGACTTCGCCGACCTCCTGGAGATCCTGCGAGCACAGCCTCGGATCGCTGTGGATACCGAATTCCACCGCGAGAAGACTTACTTCCCAAAGGTGGCCCTGGTACAGGTGGCCTGGGAGGAGGGCCTGGTCCTGATCGACCCCCTTGAGGTAGACCTTGCCCCTCTGGCCGACCTTTTGGAGTCGGAAGTTGTAGTGGTCATGCACGCCGCAGGCCAAGACCTCGAGGTGTTCGATCGGGTTTGCGGGACGGCGCCACACCACCTGTTCGACACCCAGGTGGCGGCTGGCTTCACCGGGCTGTCTTCACCCTCTCTGACCACTCTGCACGAGCGCGAGCTTGGCTTCCACCTCCCCAAGGGAGATCGACTGACCGACTGGCTGGCCCGCCCGCTGACCGCCTCGCAACTCGAATACGCCGCGTCTGACGTAGCCCATCTCCTGGAGATCCATGACCGGCTGGTTCGACGTCTCGGCGACGACGGGCGCCTGGCCTGGGCGGAACAGGAGTGCCGGGAGATGCTGGCCCGCGAACACGGCCGGCGAAACCCCGACGATGCATGGCAAAGGATCAAGGAGGCCCGCCAACTCCGCGGGCCGGCGCGTGACGTGGCCCGATCAGTGGCCGCATGGCGGGAGCGTCGTGCGGCCCAGGTGGACATTCCGGTTCGTCACGTGTTGCCCGATCTGGGTTTGGTTGCCGTCGCCCAGCGCGCCCCGAAGGAGGTCGAAGACCTACGGGGGATTCGGGGATTGGACGGACGCCACCACAAGGGGGCGGTGGCCAGCGGAATAATCGAGGCGGTGGCCGCGGCAGGGAATCTGCCGCCCCTGCAGCCTGACCTCCCGCGGCGAAACGGAGGAGCCGATATCAGGGCGGGCGTGACACTGGTATCAGCCTGGGTCTCGCAACTGTCGCGGGATCTCGATCTGGATCCGGCCCTGGTGGGGACCCGGAGCGATATTGAGGCGCTGGTGCGGGGCGACGATGACGCCCGGATGTCCACCGGTTGGCGCCATCAGGTGGTCGGTGGTCAGGTGGGCGACCTCCTAAGCGGCCGCGCCGCACTGGCCTTCGACGGACGGGGTGGCCTGGTCTTGGAAGCCCGGAGCAGCTGAGGCCCGCCGACCCGTGATCGGGTCTCGCCATCGGTAGGATGTATCGCTGATCGCTGATGACGTCCGACCGGGAGGGCCACCGTGAAGAAGGGCCGACATCGCCGCTACGAAGAGGCGCGTGCGCTGAAGCAGAACCAGGACCTCGACTTGGACTCGATCTTCGACAGCCTGAACGTCGACGAGTCGGACACCGACGGGGAATCTCCCGCCTTCGATGCCTGGTCCGATGAGTACGAAGAGGATGAGGCGCTAGAGGAGACCGCCGAGTCGGCTTGATCATCCGGACGATAAAACGGATCTGAACCGGTTATCCGCCCGTCTCGTCGAGGATCTCGTCCAACTTGAGGATGTCGTCGGCCGACAAGGTGCCGATGAACCTGCCTTCGGCATCGGTAACGGCCAGGACGTCCACATCGCTCTGTTCCATGGCCGCGACGGCGTCGCGTAGCGTCCACGTCGGCCGAGCCGCAAGAGGGTCGGGCGACAGCAGTGTGCCGACTTCCGTGTCGTCCCATGTGGACCGCTCCAGAGCGGACACCTCGGAGAGGCTAATCATCCCGAGATAGGCGGTTCCGTCTACCACGGCCACTGACCGCTCCCGCCGGCCCAGGACGTGCAAGTACATGAACTCGGCGACTGTCGCGTCGGGGGGCACCGTCAACACATCAGTATCCAGGGCCGAGGTCACCGGGAGCGTGAATCGTCTCTCTAGGTGACCCAGCCTGACGCTGTGCTGGTGTTCGGCGACCGAGGACTTCCCCGCGACTAACTGACTGACCGCCGCGGCCACCAGAGCGGGGACAACAAAGGAACCGCCGGTCGACTCGGCCACGAACATCACGGCCGAGATGGGTGCCCGGTAGCCAGCACCCAGGAAGGCAGCCAGTCCGAGTGTCGGGTAGAGGCCTGGGCGGTCGGAGTTGAGTAACTGTCCGGTGAACTGTCCCAGGATCACTCCCTGGACGGCCAGGGGAATAAACAGGCCTCCCACGCCTCCGGCGGCCAGGGTGACGATGGTGGCGGCGATCCGGAGCCCGAATAGCAGGGCGATGAGGCCTAGCCCGTTGGCTGGATGGACGACCCATGCCATGGCCTCGAAGCCGGGTCCGATGGTCAGCGGGGCGTCGAACATTAGGTCAGCCACAATGGCCAGGCCGGCCAGGGAGGCACCGCCGATCAGTACACGGGCCACAAAGTGATCGGTTCTGGCCTGGGTCTTGGCCCATCGGACCAGCCAGGCCATGGCTCGCCCACCCAAGCCGGCCAGGATGCCCAGAAGCAGGGCGCCGAAGACGTCAGCCACCTCCACGGCAGTGAACAGCGATGCCAGGTCGGCTGCGTCGAACCACACCACTTTGTCGTCCGAAGCCAAGGACAGTTGCTTGACGTTCAGTCCGATCCGGTTCTCCGGGTCGTTCAGGAATGGGATGACGGCCTCGTGTCCGATCAGATTGATGTAGGTCACGTAGCTGGTGGCCGAGGCCAACAGGGAGGGGAGGAGGGCTCTACGGTTGACGTCGTCGCGGTACGGGGCCTCGAGGGCGAAGAGGACGCCGGTGGCCGGGGCCTTGAACACGGCAGCCACGCCGGCTGCCGCACCGGCCGTGAGCAGGATTCGGATGTCCTCACGTCGGAGCCAGCGGCGGAAGCGGTCTCGCATAGCCAGACCTACGGTGGACCCGGCGTAGATTGAGGGACCCTCCAGACCCAGGGACCCGCCCAGTCCGATGGTGGCCAGGCCAGCTACCAACTTCACTGGCAGGTCCCGTAGGGGAAGCCGGGGGTTTCGATCGTGGAACGCTCGGTTGAATTCGTCCGACGTGGCCGCGGACAGGCCACGGCCCAGGTACCGGAGGACTGCCGTAGCGAGGATGAGACCCACGGCGGGGGCCAAGGCCACCTGCCATAACGGCCGCTTCAGTACCGCGTCCAAAAGCACGGAAGCCGAGAGATACTCAAAGCCGGCAATCACCACAGCCACCAAGGCTCCGGTGACTATCGAAAGAACTAGAACCGGCGTATCCCCGCGGGTGGCGATGCTCCGGAGCCGATTCACGGGGTTCTTCCTACACCCTGGATCGTTGGGATCCTCCGACGGGTCGGCACCGGGACAACCACCGAGGTCAGGCAGACTGTGCTGATGCGTCTCTCGCCGCGATCCCGTGCCGACCCCCTGGTTGACGAGTTGGTGAAAGCGTTGGACGTCGGACGAGTCAAGGCTGGGTCGGTGGCCCGCCACCTCTACAGTTCGGATAGTTCCGTCCTCCAGGGTGGGCGGGCCGGAGTCGTCTGCTTTCCGGAGAACACAGCCGAGGTTTCGGCCTGCATCCATGCGGCACGTCGGCACGGACGGGACTTCGTACCCCGGGGGGCGGGTACCGGTCTTGCGGGGGGTGCGGTCCCGTGTGACGACCCGGTGGTCATCGTGACGACGCGGATGGACCGGATTCTGGACGTAGATGTCGACAGGCGGACGGCTTGGGTAGAACCCGGTGTGGTGAATCTGGACCTCAGTCGGCACCTGGCCGGTACAGGTCTCCACTTCGCTCCGGACCCCTCCAGCCAGCAGGCCAGCACGATCGGCGGCAACGTGGCCACCAACTCAGGAGGCCCCCACTGTCTTCTGTATGGGGTGACCAGCGCCCACGTTCAAGCCGTGGAAATTGTCCTGTCTGACGGGGAGGTTGTGGTGCTTGGCGAGGAGCAGGGGGACGCCGCGGGGTACGACCTTCGGGGCGCCTTCATCGGAGGTGAGGGAACACTGGGGATCGCCACTCGGATCTGCGTCCGGCTCACCCAAGATCCGCCGTTAGTGGCCACCTTGTTGTTGGACTTCCTCACCATCGAAGAAGCGGCTGAGACGGTGAGTGCCATCATCGCCGCTGGGATCCTGCCCGCTGCTCTGGAGTTGATGGACCAGCAGGTGGTAGCCGCCGTGGAACCGTTCGCCCACGCCGGCTATCCGATGGATGCAGCGGCCGTCCTAATTGTGGAGTTGGACGGCCTTCCGGCAGGGATCGACGACCAGGTGCGACGGATCGACGACCTTGCCCGGTCACACGGGGCCCGGGAGGTCCGACGGGCCGCTGACGCTGATGAGCGGGAGCGGATCTGGAAGGGACGAAAGAGCGCGTTCGGGGCCATCGCCAACCTCAAGCCCGACTACTACCTGAACGACACCGTGATCCCACGGTCCCGTCTAGCGGAAGTCCTGGCTGGTATCCAGGAGGCCGTAGACCGTCACGACCTCCTGATCATGAACGTCTTCCATGCCGGGGACGGCAATCTCCACCCGCTGATCGTCTACGACGCCCGAAATGCTGAGGAGACAGCCCGGGTTCTAGAAGTGGGGGAGGAGATCGTCCGCCTGGCCATCGACGCGGGTGGTGTGCTGTCCGGAGAGCACGGGATCGGCCTGGAGAAGCGACGGTTCATGGGCCTCCAATTCTCTCCGGAAGACCTTGAGGCCCAGGGACGCTTGCGACGAGCGTTCGACCCCGATGGAATAGCGAACCCGGCCAAGGTCCTCCCGTCGGGGGCCAGCTGTGGGCACGTCACCAGCCTGGGGCGGATCCCAGAGGGGACATGGGTGTGAATCAGCTGGCGGAGTTCCGTGAGGCAGTCGGGACAGAGGGCGCCGTCTGTGTGCGTGGCGGGGCCACTCGCTGGGACCTGGGTGGGGATCCGGCGGGAGCTCATGAGGTACGGGCTCCGTCTGGGGTCGAAGAGTTCCTACCGGCGGAGATGACGGTGGCCGCCGGTGCCGGGACGACGCTTGCCGAATTGACCGAAGCGCTAGGCGCCAGCGGCCAGGAGGTGGCTCTGGACGGGCCCCCCGGAGCCACGGTAGGAGGCACCCTCGTCGTTGGCCGGAGCAGTCTGCGTCGAGGGAGGGTCGGTTTGATCGCCGACACCCTCCTCCAGGCCGACTGTGTGGGGGCTGACGGCGCTCTTTTTACCGCCGGTGGTCCGACGGTGAAGAACGTGACCGGCTATGACGTGTGCCGCCTGCTGGTCGGTTCTCTAGGGACCTTGGCCCTGTTGGGACGAGTAATCCTGCGGACCCGGCCGATGCCGGAGGCCAGCCTCTGGATGGCTGGAGAGTTGGCTCCCGGTCGGGTGGCCGACGTGGCCTACCGCCCGGCCACAGTGCTTTGGGACGGGGAGCGGACAACAGTCCGTCTAGAAGGACACCCGGGTGACCTGCGCGACGAACGTGACCGTCTTGCGGCGCTTGGCTTGGGCGAGGTCGACGAGCCGGAACTGGGGCCCTGCATGAGCAGATGGGCAGGAGAGATTCCGGCGGGTGCCGTTCTGGACGTGCTCGGTGGTGTGGTCTACGGGGATCGACCGGAAACCCTGCCGGTGACAAAGCCTGGGGTTCTCGCCCTAGCCGGTCGCATGCGCGACGAGTTCGACCCGGGACGGCGGCTCAACCCCGGCCGAGACCCCTACCGGGTGGCCGCATGAGTAGCGGAGGACCGCTTGGGTTGCGGGACGACGCTTTGGCGGCGGGTGTCCGCTGTGGCCTGTGCTTGCCTCACTGTCCGACCTACCGGATTTCTGGTGACGAGAG
>JAKURV010000028.1 GCA_022452035.1 Acidimicrobiales bacterium
CTCACACCTGCAGTTCGGTGGCATCCGTTGAGGCTTCTGCAGTTAACCCAGGGCGATGCCATCCCGGCGGTCGGGGCGGCCTGGGAGAGGACGAAGCCCGTAGAACCAGCCCCAAAGGACCGGCCCTGAACTGCGGTTTTATTGGTCGGGCTGCCGAGATTTGAACTCGGGACCTTCGGTCCCCCAGACCGACGCGCTAACCAAGCTGCGCCACAGCCCGCTATGGAGCGGCCACTCTACCGGCGGGCTCCGGTGGCAGGTCCTGCTCTCCGCCGTCAGGTGACCAGCATCCAGAGGCCCTGGATGAGGCGCCAACCCAGGTAGACGACCGCCGCCCCGGCGAATACCCAGAAGTGCCACGGCACCTTCTGAGAGTTGGCCGGCGCCCCGTCAGCGTCAGTCACCTTCTCCCCGCACCTCGGACACGTACCGACTACCGACACGGAGTTGGGGCTCAGGTACCGCGCACAGGGCTCGCACCATGGCACGGCGGTGGCCCCGGTCAGATCTTGCGGATGGCCAGGATGGCCACGTCGTCCTCGATGGCTCCCAGGCTGAAGTCGTTGGCCGAGTCCAAGAGCTGCTTGCACAGCACACCGGGGGCGATGCCCGGGTTGCGTCGGACGGCGTCACCGATCCGCTCTTCGCCGAACAACTCGTCTCCGCTTCGGGCTTCGGCCAGGCCGTCGGTGTACATGACAGCCATGTCGTCGAGGGCTAACGGAACCTCGCGGCTGAAGTAGGAGCCGTTGGGATCGAGCATGAGTAGCGGCCCGGTCGACCGCAGTGGCCGTACCTCGCGTTGATGCCACAGAAAGCTGGCCGGATGCCCCGCCGAGGCGTACCGCATCGTCTCGGCCTCGGTATCGAACACCATGACGACCAGCGAGATGAACTCCTCGGTCCGCCCCACCGACGACATCTGACGGTTCAACTCCTCCAGGGCCTGGGCGGGATCCCGGAACTGCTGGAGGAACGTCCGCAGCAGGTACTTGGCCTGGAACGCGGTGATCGAGGACTCGATGCCGTGACCGGCCACGTCGCCAATCACGGCGGCCAGCCGGGTAGGCGCCGCTTTGAACACGTCGAAAAAGTCTCCCGACATCAGCCCCGAGCCCGCCTGGTACACCCGGCCCACCTCGAAGCCGGAAAACTCGGGAAGCTCCTCAGGGGCCAGACGCCCGGCCCACGCCTTCGGCGCTAGGTCCTCCTGCTCCAGGGCCTCCTGAGCCCGGCGCTCGATGTCGATGCCCTGCCGGGCAATTCGCGCTTCGCGTACCGCATGGCGGGCCCATGCCGTGGACACCAAGGCCGGGATAGCCACCAACGAGAAGACGACCGCCCCGCCGGACCCCTCGACGCCGACGTTGACGAACGACGCCAAGGCAAGCAGGCCGTAAAGCGACGCCGAGTGGAACTCCTTACGGAACGTCGACCACGCCAGCGTGTAAGCGTCGGGAGCCGTGTCGGGGTCGATCCGACCGACCAGCCGATAGCGGTGACGGGCCGAACGGGCCCAGCCCAGAGCGGCGGCCAGACAAACGATGCCGAGGAGGATGAGGACGGGTGTCCGCATGCCTGTTCAGCGTAGTCGTGGGGCCATCGGACCAGCGTCGGTCACTCGGACCGGCGCCGTACCCGCAACTTGATGGGCGTAGAGCCCAGGTCCAGATCCTCCCGAAGGCGCCTCTCCAGGTACCGCAGCCAGGTACGGGGCACCTCCCGGTTGGCGAACAAAGTGAAGGTTGGCGGGTCGGTGGCCCCCTGGGTGGCGTACAGGATCCGCACCCCGGCCGGCGCCGGATGGGCAGCCTGGGCCAACCGGATCACGTCGTTGACCCGCCGGGTCGGGATCCGCGTCCGGTAGTCGTCGATGGTGTCCTCAAGGGCCGGCCACAGTCGGTAGACGTTCTTGCCGCTGAGGGCGCTGATGAAGATCACCGGGGCGGCACCGACGAAGTGCAACTTGTCGCCCACCTGACCGGTCACGTCCTCGCGCACCTCGGCGTCGCACAGGTCCCACTTGTTGAGCAACACCACGATCGGACACCCAGCGGCGTCAACCCGCTCGGCCAACCGCTGGTCCTGGTGGGTGACGCCCTGGGTGGCGTCGATGATCAGCAGTGCCACGTCGGCGGTGTCGACCGCCTTGAGGGCACGGACCAGCGAGTAGTACTCGGTCTGCTCGTCGATACGGGCCTTACGGCGCATCCCCGCCGTGTCAATAAACCGGACCGGACCGTGGTCGGTCTCCACCATCGTGTCCACCGTGTCCCGGGTGGTGCCGGGTCGGTCGTGGACAATGGCCCGGTCCTCGCCGATCAGCCTGTTGAACAGAGTCGATTTGCCGACGTTGGGCCGCCCAACAAGGGCCACGCCGACCACCCGGTCACCCTCCTCGACCTCCGGCTCGACGGCTTCGGCGACCTCCTCCGGGAGGGCGTCCACCAGGCGATCCAGCAGGTCGCCCGCTCCCCGCCCGTGTAGGGCACTCACCGGGGCCGGATCGCCCAGGCCCAACGACATCAGCTCCCAGATGGACGCCTCGTGTACCCGGTCGTCGACCTTGTTGGCCACCACGATCACCGGGCCGTCGGCTAACCGCAGCAACCCGGCCACCCGGGCGTCGTCCTCGGTGACCCCGACCGTGGCGTCCACCACGAACAGCACGGCATCGGCCTCACGGATGGCCTTCTCGCTCTGCCGGCTGACCTTGTCGTCCAGCGTGTCGCCGCCAGCGATCCAACCGCCGGTGTCGACCAGCGTGAAGTCCCGACCCTGCCAGGACGCCTCGACCTCCTTGCGGTCCCGGGTCACGCCCGGCCGCTCCTCCACGATCGCCTCCCGGCGGCCGAGGATCCGGTTCATTAGCGTGGATTTGCCGACGTTCGGACGCCCCACGATGGCCACCACCGGCGTCATCGGTCCACCTCCGCCCCGATCAGGGCGTCGCGCAACGCTCCACCGTCGGTGGCCACCACCTCCACCAGACGGGGCAGGTCTTCCGGGAGGGTGCCGTCCAGGAACCGTCCGTTGCTGAGGCACACGTCGGGCAGCAGGTAGCGGTGGCCCTCTGGCTGGTCGTCCAACACCCGGGCCAGGTCCTCGCCGACCAGCAGGCCGGTGACTCCCACGTTGCCGCCGAAGAACCGATTCTCTACTGGCACCACCCGTACGTCGGGGCGGCCGATCACCGCTATCAGCGGCTCCAGGACGGGTGCCCCTAGCTCGCCGGTCAGCACGGCCACCGGTGCCGAGCGGGACGGGCGGGCTCGGCCGAGCCTCACCGTCGTGGCTCCCCCATCGGTATCGGTCCCGCTGGCCAGGTTCACCCCGCACCCAGTCCGAGGTGCCCGGAAGCCAAGCGCAGGCGCGCCGTCCACCGACTGGAAGAATCCCGATGGACGCTCCCGACCGGCGGCTCTTCCGGCGAACTCTTGCTCGAAGGCCCGGGCCATGCCGATCCCATCCTCGGTCATCTCCACGCCCTCGTATGACTCGGCGGGCGGGAACGGCCGACCGGACAGCAGGTAGTACTCGTCGGCGGCATAAACCAGGCGTCGACCTACGGCGGCCAGGAACCGCTCCTGCCACGCCTCCACGACGTCGACCACGGAAACGGCCTCGTCCACGGTGTGGGCCCGCATCCGAGGCTCATCGGTGTGGCGGCTCACCCCGAGGGGCACCACGCAGAGGCTGGCCAGTTCAGGGAACCGGTCGGCCACGCCGGCCAAGGTGTCCTCCAACCATGGGCCATCGTTGAGGCCAGGGCACACCACAACCTGGCCGTGGACGGTGGTCCCGTGGTCGAGCAGGGCCCGCAGCCAACGCAAGCTGGTCGCCCCCCGTCGGTTGCGCAGCATCTCGGTTCGCTTGCCGGGATCGGTGGCGTGGATGCTGACGTACAGCGGACTCAGGCCCTCGGTCACTACCCGCTCCAGGTCGGCCTCGGTGAACCGGGTCAGGGTGGTGAAGTTCCCGTAGAGAAACGACAGCCGGTAGTCGTCGTCCTTCACGTACAGGCTGCGGCGGAGCCCGGGCGGAAGCTGGTAGATGAAGCAGAACTCGCAGTGGTTGTCGCAGGTGCGAACCCGGTCGAACAGGGCGCTGTCCACCTCGACACCCAGGGGGCTCCCGGCTGGCTTTTCCACGTCGACCTCGCGCTGCAGCCCTCCGGAATCCAGAGCGAGAGCGACCAACGGCTCGTCAACGAGTAGCTGGTACTCGATGACGTCGCGTGGAACGCGGTCGTTGATGGTCAGGATCTGGTCGCCAGGGACGACGCCGGCCAGATCAGCGGGCGATCCGGCGGCGACGGCAACGACCACGGGGGCCGACATGACCCCAAGGCTACCGACGCCCAGGGGGGCACCCGGTAGGGTCCCGACATGCCATCCGCCACGCCGACCTCGGAGGTCGCTGGACGGGTCGACCGGGTGTTACTGGCCGAACCCCGGGGCTTCTGTGCCGGGGTGGAGATGGCCATCAAGGCTCTGGCGTGGCTGGTTCGGGCCTTCGACGTGCCCGTCTACTGCTACCACGAGATCGTTCACAACAAGCTGGTGGTGGAACGCTTTGAGGCTCTAGGCGTGGTCTTCGTGAACGACATCGACGAGGTTCCCGATGGGGCTCCGGTGATGCTCTCGGCCCACGGTTCGGCGCCAGAGGTGGTGGGCCGGGCCCACCAGGTGGGTGGCTACACGGTCGACGCCGTGTGCCCGCTGGTCACCAAGGTCCACCACGAGGTTAAGACCCGGGCCCGGGAGGGCTACCAGATCGTGTACGTGGGCCACGCCGGCCACGAGGAGGCCGAGGGGACCATCGCCGTGGCCCCCGACGCCATCCACCGGGTGGAACGCCCCGACGAGATCGACGCCCTCCCTGACCTGGGCGACGACGTGGCCATCCTGGCCCAGACCACCCTTAGCCACCGGGACTGGGAGGGCGTGGTCGACGCGGCGTCCGAACGCTGGTCGGACCTCTGGTCGCCGGGCCGTAGCGACCTGTGCTTCGCTACCACCAACCGTCAGGGCGCCCTCCTGGATCTGGTCGACCGCTGTGACGCCGTGGTGGTCATCGGCTCTACCAACAGCTCCAACACCCGGGCCCTCGTCCAGCTGGCCACAGAAGCCGGATGCGAGCGGGTGGAGTGGATCAACCGGGCTGAGGAACTTCCCGGCGACCTGTTCGGAACGGTCGGGGTGACGGCTGGGGCATCGGCTCCCGAGGAGGTTGTGGACGCCGTGGTCCGGGCGCTGGACCCGGCGGACGGCGTCGAGACGGTGCGCCACACCGACGAGGACGAGTACTTCCCGCCGCCCCGGAACCTCCGGGACCTGTTGCAGGCCATCCGAGGGTTCGCCGGGCTGGGCTTCGGCGCTCCCCCGCCGTCCGGCCACCTCGACGATCGGGCCATCGACGCCTCCGACGCCCTGACCGCCCTGGACCGCCTCCGGCCGACCGGCTGACCGCTTGGTCGGCCTGTCGGACGGTCTGCGACCGGAAGGTTCTCAGTCGGTGGGCTGTCCGGTGTCGGGCACCGGAAGGGCGGGACGCCCGGCCAGTCGCTGGGCCTCGTCGAAGCACTCCTGCAGACCGATTCGAAGCCGTTCGGTGAGATCGTCCACCGCCCGACGCGGCACCCGACCCTCAAAATCCGGTGGGCGGATCGGCTCCCCGACCACCATCACCACCCTCACCGGCCGGATGAGCGGTGACCCGCCCGGCATGGCGTGGTCGGTGCCGGCGATGCCCATGGGCACGATGGGAACCTTGGCCCGGGTGGCCACGAAAGCCGGGCCGGCGTGCATCAGGTCGGCCTGCACCACCGGCCCGTACCTGCGGGTGCCCTCCGGGAACATCACCATCGGCTCGCCGCGCTCCAGCACCTCCTGGCAGCCTCGTAGGGCGGCCCGGTCGGCCGTGCCCCGCTCCACGGGGAACCCGCCCACGATGGTCAGGAACCGCCCGGCGGCACGGTTCCGCCACAGCGACTCCTTGCCCAAGAACCGCTGGCGACGTGCCGTGACCATCCCCCCAACCGGCGTGTCGAGGTACGAGCGGTGGACCGGCGACAGGATGTACGCCTCGTCGGCCGGCAGGTTTTCCTTGCCGACCACCCGGAACCGGAACCATATTTTGCAAGCGAGCCACAGCAGCGACCAAAAGAACCGGTAGGCCACCCGATCGAAGAGCGACATCTGGCGCCCCAGTTCGTCGCTCAACCCAGCATCTCCTCGATGACGTCTGCAGCCTGGTCCACGGTCAGGTCCGAGGTGTCGACCACCACGGCGCCCGCCGCCTCGACCAGCGGGCTGGCCTCCCGGGTGGAGTCGGCGTCGTCTCGGCGCCGGATGTCGGCGGCCACTGCCCCGGTGTCGGCACCCTGCGTCTCGGAGGCTCGGCGGTCGGCGCGTACCTTTGCCGAGGCGGTCAGGTAAACCTTTAGCTCGGCGTCAGGGAACACCACTGACCCGATGTCGCGGCCCTCCATCACGCCACCGCCCCGTTCGGCCACCCAGGCCCGCTGGCGAGTAACCATCTCGGCCCGAACCTCCGGGTTGGCGGCCACAGTGCTGACGGCGACCGTGACTTCAGGGCCCCGGATGGCCACCGTGGCGTCGACGCCGTCCACCACGCAGACCGAGCCGGTCACCTCGAGGGCCACCAAGCGGGCTACCTCGGCCACGGCGTCGGTGTCCTCCGGGTCGATGCCCCGCTCCAGCACGGCGAAGGCCACCCCCCGGTACATGGCCCCGGTATCTAGGTACTCCAGGCCCAACCGGTCGGCCACGGCGCGCGACACCGTCGACTTGCCCGACCCAGCGGGTCCGTCGATGGCGATCACCCGGGGAGCCATCACCTCAGCCCCTGCCCCGCAGAGCGTCCAGGTGGGCCCCGAATCCCGGGTAGCTGGTGGCCACCGCCTCCCAGCCCCCGACCGTCGTGGGGCCGTCGGCCACCAGGCCGGCCACCGCGCAGGACATGGCGATCCGGTGGTCGTGGTGGGATTCCACCCCGGCGCCCCGTAGGGAGCCGCCCCGAACGACCAGGGTGTCGCCATCGGCTCGGACGTCGGCCCCCATCCGGCCCAGCTCGGACTCCACGGTGGCCAGGCGGTCGCTCTCCTTGATCCGCAGTTCTCCCACCCCTTCAAACACCGTCTCACCCTCGGCACACGCCGCGGCTACGGCCAGGATCGGTACCTCGTCGACCAGCCCCGGCACCTCGTCGGGGGTCACCACCGTGCCGGTCAGTCCTACGTGGCGCACCGTGAGGTCGCCGCTGCCTGGGTCGTGGACCAGGTCGGCTCCCATCCGGGCCAGCACGTCGATAAAGCCCGAACGGGCCGGACCGGCGTACACGTTGGCGATCACCACCTCTGACCCGGGCACGATCGACGCCGCCACGGCCCAGAAGGCGGCCTGGGACGGGTCACCAGCCACGTCGTGGTCGAACGGCACCGGGTATCCCGGCTTTACCGTCACCCTCTCCAGGGGACCGTCGGTCTCTCGGACAAGCGGGATCCCGGTGGCCGCCATCAGTTCCTCGGTATGGGTTCGCGACGGCCGGTCCTCGATGATCGTGGTAGGGCCGTCGGCCGACAGCCCAGCGAATAGGACGCAGCCCTTCACCTGGGCACTGGCCACCGGTAAGCGGTACTCGATCCCCCGGAGACCTCCCCCGTCGATGGTCAGGGGAGCTAGGCCGGAGCCGTCTCGGCCCGACACTCTGGCTCCCATGAGGGCCAGGGGCTCCAGGACCCGGTCCATGGGACGGCGCCGGATCGAGGCGTCGCCGTCCAGCACCGACCGGAAGGGCAGCCCGGCCAGTAGCCCGGCCAGCAGCCGGATCCCTGTTCCCGAGTTGCCAACGTCCAGCGTGCCGTCTGCCGGTTCGAGGTCCCTTCCCCCGACACGAAGAGTGCCCGGCCCATCTTCGGCGACCGTGGTTCCCAGAGCCTCCATGATCCGGCGGGTGCAGGCCACGTCGTCACCGTCGCTGAGGCCCCGGATAGTGGACGTACCTTCGGCCAGGCCAGCCAGCATCAGAACCCGGTGCGAAATCGACTTGTCGCCCGGGACCCGGACCCGACCAACCAACGGACCACCCGGTTCAACGACTTGGGTGCTCACCGGTCGCCCCTCACGACAGGGGCGCTGCGGTGGGCCGGTAGCCCTTAGCCATCAGGCCGCCCTTCAGCCGCTCCGCCAGGTCGGACTCCACAATCAGCAGCACCACGCCCCGGTCGCCCTCGGCCGAGTGGGCGATCTCCATGTCGTAGATGTTCACGTCCAGGTCGGTGGCCAGCAGCGTGATGGCGGCTAGCTCGCCTGGCTGGTCCAGCACCGGAACCCTCACCTCGGACAGCTCGGAGGGTCGGGGGGCGCCAGTGGGCAGGCTCACCCGAGCCGTCCGGGCTGTCTCCAGGCGGCGCAGCAACCCATCGTGGTCTCCGCTCGACACTTCGGACCGGACGTCGTCCAGGGCGCGGATCAGGTCGTCGAGGACATCGTCGATGGCCGCCGCGTTCTCCCGGCAGATGTCGGGCCAGATGCCGGGGTGGCCGGCCGCCACCCGGGTCATGTCCCGGAAGCCGCCAGCGGCCAAACGGAGCACCGCCGAGTGCTCCTCAGAGCGAGCCGAGGCGATGCCCATCAGGGTGGCCGCCGTCAGGTGAGGCACGTGGGACACCAGCGCGACCAGGGAGTCGTGGCGGTCGGGGGCCAGGGTCAGGATCTCAGCGCCTAGCGAGGCGACGGTCGAACGCAACTGGGCCAGGGCGTTACCGTCGGTCGCCTCGGTGGGGGTCAGTACCCAGATGGCGTCCATGAACATGTCGGCCTCGGCTCCGTCCAGGCCCTCCTGTTCTGAACCGGCCATGGGGTGACCGCCGATGAAGCGGTCGTCGCCCACCGCGGCAACCACCGGGGCCTTCACGCTGCCCACGTCAGTCACCAGGCCGGACGGGGCGGCGGCCAGCGCCTCGGACACTGCCTCAGCGATCCGACCGACCGGCGTGGCCACGAAGGTGACCTCGGCCTCGGCATCCCATCCGGCAACGTCGATGGCCCCCATCTCAACGGCCCGGTCCAAGCGGTCCCCGTCGGGGTCGACCCCGTGGACGTGCCATCCGCGGGCCCGCAGGGCCAGGCCAATTGATCCGCCGACCAGGCCTACGCCGACCACAGTGGCCCGTCGGGCTGTACCGCCGGTCATTAGACCGGTCGCGCCGAAACGGCGGGATCAGAGCACACCATGGGGACCGATGCTACCGGCCGCCCGTGGAGCGGTCGGCGGGAGTTCCGCTTCTGGGGAAAGGGCTCAGGACCCCGGCTCGGCTACCGCACGCTGCAAAGACCGGACCTCGTCGCCGGTTAGTTCCCGCCACGCCCCGGGGGCCAGGCTCCGATCAGCCAGCGGACCGATCCGGGTCCGAACCAGGCGCACCACGGAATGCCCCACGGCCTCACACATCCGACGTACCTGCCGGTTGCGTCCCTCGTGGATGGTTAGGCGCACTACCGACGGGTCAACCAGGGTGGCACGGGCTGGGGCTGTCGGGCCGTCATCCAACTCCACGCCCTCCCGCAGGCGCCGGAGAACGGCACGGGTCGGCAAACCCTCCACCTCGGCGACGTACTCCTTCTCCACCCCGTAGGACGGGTGGGTCAGCCGGTGGGCCAGCTCACCGTCGTTGGTCAACAACAGCAGGCCCTCAGTGTCAACGTCGAGGCGCCCCACCGGGAAGACCCTCGGCTCGTTGGGCACCAGGCCCACCACCGTGGGTCGGCCCTGCGGGTCGTCGGCCGTGGTCACCACCCCAGCCGGCTTGTTCAGGACGTAGTGAACGAGGTCGGGCCGCACCCCGACCGGTGCTCCGTCGACCTCGATGAGGGCCGTCTCCGGATCCACTCGACGGCCCAGCACCGCCGTCTCACCGTCGACTAGCACCCGTCCCTCGGCGATCAGGTCCTCGCATACCCGTCTGCTGCCTATGCCGACCCGGGCCAGCACCTTCTGGAGCCGCTCGCCCTCACCGGACGATGCAGCCACCGCTCAGCCCTCCGGCGCAGCGGCCCCGTCGGCGTCAGCCAGGGAACCCTCGGTGGATCCGTCGGCCGCCATCGCCACGGCTTCTTCCACCTCTGGGTCGGACCTCAGGCCCCGCTCCAGTGCTTCTACGACCTCCGGGCCGGGTACGAACTCGCCAAGGGGCGGAAGTTGGCCGATGTCGTCCAACCCCATCCGTTCCAGGAATTCCCTGGTGGTGCCGTACAGGATGGCGTTGCCGGGCCCTGGATCTCGCGTGACCTCGCCGATGTAGCCCCGTTGCTGCAACGTCCGGACCACCGTCTCTACGTCCACGCCGCGGATGGCCGACAACTGGGCCCGGGATACCGGCTGCTTGTAGGCCACGATGGCGAGAGTCTCTAGGGCAGCGGCCGTCAACCGGCTGCTCTGGCCGTCAACCACGAAACGCTCGACCCATGGCGCCTGGTCGGGATGGCTCTGGAACCGGTAGCCGCCCCCCACCCGAACCACGGCGAAGCCCCGTCTCTGGCCTTCGAACTCGTCGGCCAGGTTCGCGCAGACTTCCTCGATGGACGCCGTCGACACTTCCAGGAGCTGGGCCAGCAAGTTGGCCGGCACAGGGTCCACGGCCACCATAAGGATGGCCTCCACGGCCCGACGGACCTCCTGGTCAACCCCGGTCGCCTCGTCGTCCGCCACCGGGGCGTCCTCGCCCACGTCAGCCCTCGTAAGCGTCGATTAGGTCAACGTCAGCCGGCTCGGCGCCCGGACGCCAGCCCACGTGGATTTCGCCGAAGCTCCCCAACTGGTCGATCTCCACGACGCCCTGCTTGTAGAGCTCCAGCACGGCCAGGAAGCGCACCACGATCTCGATCCGGTCGAACAGGTCCCGGGTCAGGTGACGGAAGGTAACCGTGCCTTGTCGGGGAATCTCATCGACCAGGGCAGTCACCGCGTCGGCCACACTGATTCGGATTGGGGCGATGTGCTCGGTATCGACGTGGAACGTGGGCCGGGGCGCCAGGGCCCGTAGGCAGGCCGAACGGACGTCGTCGACCGTGACCCCTTCGAGGATGTCAGGGGCCAAGTGAAGGAAGCGGTCCTCGATCCCGGTCTGCCGGGGCCACGACAGGGAGGCGTCGGCGGCCAGGCGACGCAGCACGACCGCCGCGTCCTTGAACGTCTTGCACTCCAGCAGCCGAGCCAACAGGAGGTCCCGCTCCTCCCACAGGCCGAACTCGTCGTCCTGGTCCATACGCCGGTCGGACGGCAACAGCCGCCGGGTCTTCAGCTCGACGAGGATCGACGCGATGAGCAAGAATTCGGTGGCCATCTCCAGGTCGCACGTGTCCAGGCGCTCCAACTCCGCCAGGTAGGCGTCCACGATGGACGACAGGGAGACCTCGTAGAGCTCGACCTCCTCCTTCATGATGAGGTTGAGGAGCAGGTCGAAGGGCCCCTCGTAGACGGGGGTGGAGACGGTGACGCTCACCGGCGCGACCCTAGGGAGTCCCGCGTGGCGAGCGGTGCATGTCTGGTGCCCCTACGGCCTTCCCGTCCCGCCTCCGAGGCGCCGCGCCGGTACCCTGACCGGCTGTGACACGCGTCTTCTCCGGCATCAAGCCCACGGGGTCGGTTCACCTCGGCAATCTGCTCGGTGCCCTGCGTAACTGGGTCGCCATGCAGGACGAGGCCGACACCGTGTACTGCGTGGTCGACCTTCACGCCCTGACCGTCCCCCACGACCCGGAGGAGCTCCGGGCGGCCACCCTGTCACTGACCCAGTTGCTGGTGGCCAGCGGCCTCGATCCCGAGCGCTGCACTCTGTTCGTGCAGGGCCACGTCCGCGAGCACGCCGAGTGTGCCTGGGTTATGGAGTGCACGGCGGCTTTCGGTGAACTGCGCCGGATGACCCAATTCAAGGACAAGTCGGAGGGCAACGACTTCGTCTCAGGGGGACTGTTCACCTACCCGGCCCTGCAGGCGGCGGACATTCTGCTGTACGACACCGACCAGGTTCCGGTGGGCGAGGACCAGCGCCAGCACATCGAGTTGACCCGGGACATAGCCATGCGCTTCAACAGTCGGTACGGCGAGACGTTTGTCGTGCCCGAGGCGGTCATCCCCCCGACCGGTGCCCGAGTCATGGACCTCCAGCACCCGGAGAACAAGATGTCGAAGTCCGACGACGGCGCCCAGGGCACGATCCTGCTTCTCGACGACCCGGCGGCCATTGAGAAGAAGTTCAAGCGGGCGGTAACCGACAGCGGCGACGAGGTTTGGTACGACCCGGTCGACAAGCCCGGCGTGTCCAACCTGTTGTCCATCCTGGGGGCAGCCACCGGGCAGTCGCCCGAGGCGGCGGCCGACGGCCTGGAGCGGTACGGCGACCTGAAGGCGGCCACCGCTGAAGCGGTTGTCGAGTTACTGCGCCCCGTTCAGGCCCGGTACCACGAGTTGGCCGCCGATCCGGCCGAGACGTCCCGGCTCCTGGAGATGGGGGCCGACAAGGCCCGCGAGGTGGCGGCGGCCACCTTTGACCGGGTGCGGTCGAATCTGGGGCTCCTCGGTCGCTGACCGGCGGTCCGGTTGGGACTGGACCTCAATCATCGTCAGCGGCGCGTAGAGCCTCGGCTAGCCGGTCGTCGACCGTCCAACGCCCAGGGTCCCGGTGGTGTTCGGTGGCCCAGGCCACAGTGAACGGATCGCTGCCCGCCGTCTCCAGCAGGGCGGCACCTTCCTGCGGGTGGCGGAGGTACCGGCCGATGCGACCCCGGAAGCCGTCGCTGGTTGCCCAACGGGCCGCCCGGTCGGCCGCCACCGCCCCGACCACCGTGGCCACCACCCGACCCGGTGTTCCCAAGCCGCTGCGCACTTTGCCCACGTCGTGGAGCAGGGCGGCGGCCAGGACGGGGCGTTCGGGGCTTCCCAGAGCCCGGTCGACCCGGCGGGCCACGGCCACCGCGTGGCGACGGTCTGCTCCCGACATTGACCGCCAGAGGTCCGCCTCGCCGGCCAGCAGGTAACCGGTAGCCCACGCCTCCTCGGTGGACGAGGGCCCGCCCGGTCGCAGCGAGCCGACAAACCGGCGGGCCAGATGTCTTGGCCGACCGGGGAACACCAGGCGCGGTGCCGTCATCGCCCCAGCCGGCGCAGGGTCTGCAGGAGACCGATGACCGTCTTGGCGTCGGTGATGGTGCCGTCGGCGATCAGGCCCTCGACCTCGCCGATCGGGACCCGCTCCACGGTCAGGTACTGCTCTTCGACGCTGGCCGCCTCTGGGGCGGTGGCCTTTAGGTCGGTAGCCAGGTAGACGGTGGTCTCCTCGTCGCAGAAGCCGATCGAGTTGTGGAACCGGCACAGCTCAACCAGGTCGTGGGCGTCGAGGCCGGCCTCTTCGATTAGCTCGCGGCGAGCGGCCATCGCACGGTCCTCGTCGGGCACGTCCAACTTCCCAGCCGGCAGCTCTAGCATCTCGGCCTCCAGCACGGGGCGGTACTGACGCACCAGAACCACGTCGTCGCCGTCCAAGGCCACCACAGCCACAGCTCCGGGATGGTGGACGACATCTCGCTCCATCACCTCGCCGGCCGGACCCACGAAGGTGGCCGTGGCCAAAGTGATGACGAACCCCTCGTGGAGGACCCGCTCGCCGGTCTTGGTGAAGCCGTGGCCCACGAGGACCAGCCTTAGCCGGCGGCCTCGGCCTCGACCTCGGCCTCGACCGGAATCAGTTGCGGGTTCCGGCCCCCGGCCCGCTCTAGGGCGGCGCCGATGAAGGCCCGGAACAGCGGGGCCGGACGGTCGGGCCGGCTCTTGAACTCGGGGTGGGCTTGGGTGGCAACCCAGAATGGGTGACCCTCGAGTTCGATGAACTCGACCAGCCGGCCGTCTGGGGACTCACCGGTGCACCCGAAGTTGGTGTCCTCAAACCTGGCCCGGTAGCGGGGGTTGAACTCGTAGCGGTGGCGGTGCCGTTCCGAGACGACGTCGGTGCCGTAGATCTCGGCCACCTGGGAGCCGGGACGCAGCTGGGCCACGTAGGCGCCGAGCCTCATTGTGCCGCCCTTGTCGGACACGTCGCGCTGGGACTCCATCAGGTCGATCACCGGGTGGGGCGAGGACGGGTCGAACTCGCTGGAGTGGGCCCGTTCGAGTCCCAGGACGTTGCGGGCGTACTCGATTGTCATGCACTGCAGGCCGAGGCAAAGGCCCAGGCAGGGGATGTCGTGCTCCCGGGCGAAGCCGGCCGCCGCGATCTTGCCCTCCACCCCGCGCTCGCCGAAGCCGCCAGGGATCACGATGCCGTCCAGGTCCCGGAGGCGGTTCTCACCCAGCAGGCCCTCCACGTCCTCAGCCTGAATCCAGTCAATCTCAACCGCAGCCCCGTGGTAGATCCCGGCGTGGTTCAGCGATTCGACCACCGACAGGTAGGCGTCGACCAGGCTCACGTACTTGCCGATGAGGCCGATGCGAACCGGTGTGTTCGCCTCAGCTAGCCGTTCGTTGAGCGCCCGCCAGCCGTCTAGGTCCGGAGGGTCGGTGATGAGGTGCAGGGCGTCACATACGAACTGGTCGAGCCCCTCGTCGTGAACGACCAGGGGGATCTCGTAGAGGCTCCCGGCATCCGGACAGTTGACGACGCCAGCGAACGGCACGTTGGATAGCCGAGAGATCTTGCGCTCCAGGTCATCGCTGATCGGCTCGTCGCTGCGGCACACGATGGCGTCCGGTTGGATACCGGCGCTGCGGAGCTCGGTCACCGAGTGCTGAGTGGGCTTGGTCTTGTGCTCTCCAGACGGGGCGATGAACGGCACCAGGGTCACGTGGACGTAGCAGACGTTGGTACCACCGACGTCCAGGCGGAACTGCCGGATGGCCTCCAGAAACGGGAGGATCTCGATATCGCCGACTGTGCCGCCCACCTCGGTGATGAGCACGTCCACGTCGTCGCCGGTCAGCATCCGGATCCGTCGCTGGATCTCGTCGGTGATGTGCGGGATGACCTGAACCGTCTTGCCTAGGAACTCGCCGTGCCGTTCGGAGGCAATGACCGTGGAGTAGATCGACCCCGTCGTGGCGTTGGAGTCGCGGGTGAGGTTCTCGTCGATGAATCGCTCGTAGTGACCGAGGTCGAGGTCGGTTTCACCCCCGTCGTCGGTTACGAAGACCTCACCGTGCTCGAACGGGTTCATGGTGCCTGGGTCGACGTTGATGTACGGATCCAACTTCTGGATCACGACCCGGAGGCCACGCTGCTTGAGGAGACGGCCTAGGGAGGCGGCGGTAAGGCCCTTGCCGAGCGAACTCGCCACGCCGCCCGTCACGAATATGTGTTTCGTCACGGGCGCTCAACCTACCTCGGTCGATGGGAATGTGCGCGGAGGTGGTCGGAGTTTTAGCGGTCTTCGAGGCCGAACTTGGTAGCAAGCAGGTGCTTGAAGTCCCGTGGTCCGAAGGTCACCAGGTGGGCGACCCGGTCGGCCGCCGTGCATACCACTACGTCGCCACCCTCCAGCACAGCCACCTCGCGGCCGTCAGCCGAGCAGGCGGCAGCCCGGTTCCCCAGCACCTCCAAGCGAACCTCGGTCGACGGGTCCAGCACCAGGGTGCGGTCAAACAGCATGTGGGGGGACACTGGCGTCAGTTGGATAGCCCGGTGAACCGGGTCTACGAGCGGCCCCCGGGCCGAGAAGGCGTAGGCCGTCGAGCCGGTCGGCGTGGCAGCGATCAGCCCATCGGCCGCGTATGAGGTCAGGAACTCCCCGTCCAAGGTGACTCCCACTCGGACCGTCTGGCTGGACGACGTGCGCTCCACCACCACCTCGTTAAGGGCGTGGTCCACGGCGATCGTCGAGCCGTCGGCTCGTCGGACCTCGATGTGGAGCATCATCCGCTCCTCCAGATCCCGGTCCCCGGCCAGGGCCCGGCCAACGGCCGCCTGTGCTTCGGCGGGTTCGACGGTGGTCAGGTAGCCAAGCTCACCGTGGTTAACGCCCAGCACGGGAACCGGCCGGCCGTCCAGCAGGTCAACGGCCCGAAGGATCGAGCCGTCGCCGCCCAGGCTGACCACTAGGTCCAACTCGCTGGCGAACGCTCCCCGGTCGAAGCCCGAACCGTCAGACCGCACTACCTCGTGGCCGTCGTCGGCTAGGCCGGCGGCAAGCGCATCGGCCTGGGCCACGGCCTCCGGCCGATCCTCGTGGACGACCAGCCCCACGACCGCCATCAGGCTGCACCTCCGTCGACCAAGGCCACCACGGCGGCGGCGTCGAAGGTCGACCGGTAGTCGTCGGCGGCACCTGCCCGGACGTGTAGCAGGAACTCCACGTTGCCGTCCGTTCCGGTGAGGGGGGAGACCATGCCCTCCATGATGGCCGCTCCGTGGCCCAGAACCGACCGCGAAATCTCCACCAACGCTCGTTCCCAGACCACGGGGTCTCGGATCACGCCGCTCCCCCGGTCCACCTCGGCCCGTCCCGCCTCGAACTGGGGCTTGGCCAGCAGCACCATGGACGCTCCAACGGCTACCAGACCGACCAGGTCGGCCATCACCGTTCGGAGCGAGATGAACGACAGGTCACACGTCAGCAGATCGAAGGGAGCACCCAATGAGCCGGCGTCCACGCCGCGTACGTTGGTCCGCTCGTGCACCTCGACCCGGTCGTCGTCGCCAAGGCGATGGTGCAGCTGGCCGCGGCCCACGTCGACGGCAACCACCGAAGCGGCCCCGTGCTGGAGGAGGCAATCGGTGAAGCCCCCGGTGCTGGATCCGACGTCCACGGCCCGCAGCCCGGTTGGATCCAGTCCGAAGCCCTCGAGGGCCGCCTCCAGCTTCCGCCCGCCCCGCCCCACGTAGCGGGCCGGTGGACCGGCCACCACCACCGCCTGCCCGGGCGCCACCAGGCGGGACGCCTTGTCGGCCGGCGCCCCGTCCACGGTCACCCGGCCGGCTCCGATCACTTCGCTGGCCTCGGTCCGGCCCGACACCAGCCCACGCCGGACCATCTCCAGGTCAAGGCGTCGGCGGGCGCTCACTCCAGGTGCTCCCGGACGGCGGCCAGCAGGTCAACGTGTACGGAGTCCGGCTCCGGGTCCACGGGCAGGTCGTCCGGCCCCACCAGTCCTGACAGGACCAGCGACCAGCGCCAGCCCAAGGCTCGGGCGAACCGGCCGTCGGTGTCGGGACGGTCCCCCACCATGGTTCCGTCGTCGCCGGCCAACTCTCGCACCAGGTCGCACATCGGTCCGTAGGGCTTGCCGGCCTTCTCTGGGGTGGCGCCGGTGGCCGCCACTAGCGCGGCTAGCAGTGAACCGGCGCCGGGACGGAGGCCGTCGTGGGCCGGGAATGTCACATCGTCGTTGGTGGCCAGCACTCGGGCGCCTCCCAGTACAGCCTTCATGGCGGCCGTTAGACCCCAGTAATCGAAGTCTTCGTGGAAACCCACGACCACCGTGTCGGCCGGTCCGGTGGACACCACCTCGGCCCCCCGAGCCTCCATCTCCTCGCGACATCCCGGGCCGCACATCCCCAACACCCGCTCCCCGGGCGCCACCAGACGGGCGGCAGCCCTACCCGAGGTAATCACGCCGCCCCGGGCGTCGATACCCAGGCCGGCCAGCTTCTCCTCGGTGTCGAGCACCCGTCGGCCCGAGTTGTTGGTCACGAACAGGACCCGCTCCCCGGCGTCCTGGAGAAGGCCGACGGCCTCTGCCGCCCCTGGCACCCCTTCGTCGCCTCGCCAGACGACGCCGTCCAGATCCAAGGCCCAGGCCATGCGGGTCCGGTCAGCGGCCGCCGTGGTCGGCGAGCGCGGGCCTCAGACTTCCCAGGTCGGCTGTGAGCGCAGCAGGTCGCCCAGGTTGCCCTTTCCCAGCTGGGCCTGGACCTCGCGGATCTGGGCTGCCACTGAAGAACTGAACTCGTCCCTGTCGATGGCCCGGAACACCCCGATCGGTGTCGGCGTAGCCGGGGTCTTGGCAATCCGAGATAGCGAAAAGGCGGTCGACGGGTTCCGGATGGTCTCGTCGTGCACCATGACGTTCTCGACACCCAACTTGGCGACATCAACGATTACCACTCCCTCCGGTGCCAAAGCCACCCCGTACTGCTTCTCGGACCCGAACAGGATCGGCTGTCCGTGATTTAGATCGATGAGCATGTCGTCTCGAACGTCCTTCTTGGTGATGGTCGAGAACACGCCGTCGTTGAAGACGTTGCAGTTCTGGAGCACCTCCACGAAGGCTGATCCCTCATGTTCGTAGGCCCGGCGGAACGTGTCTTGCATGTGCTGGCGGTCCATGTCGTGGGTTCGGGCCACGAAGGTGGCCTCGGCGCCGAGGGCCACGCTGATCGGGTTGAAGGGACGGGCCACCAGCCCGACCGGCGACGATTTGGTCACCTTGCCTTTCTGGCTGGTCGGTGAGAACTGGCCCTTGGTCAGGCCGTAGATCTGGTTGTTGAACAGCAGGATGTTCAGGTTGATGTTGCGGCGCAGGGCGTGGATCAGGTGGTTACCCCCGATGGACAGCATGTCGCCGTCCCCGCCGATCACCCAGACGTCCAGGTCGGGTCGGGCCATGGCTAGTCCGGTAGCCACCGCCGGGGCCCGACCGTGGATGGTGTGTACCCCGTAGGTGTTCATGTAGTACGGGAAGCGGGCCGCGCAGCCGATGCCCGAGATGAACACTGTCTTTTCCCGCCGGACCCCCAGTTCGGGCAGCAGGAGCTGCATGGCGGTCAGAATGGAATAGTCGCCGCATCCCGGGCACCAGCGCACCTCCTGGTCGCTGGACCAGTCGGCCCGGGTCGTCGCCGGAACCTCGTCGGCTTCTCGGTCGGCTCCAGCGTCCAGGACGTCGGTCACGACCCCTCCCCTGCAAGCTCGTCCAACCGTTGCTCAATGGCGTGCTGGATCTCGCCTGCCGTGAATGGCTGACCCTTCACCTTGGACAGGACCTCGGCATCGACTAGGTACTCGGCCCGAAGGATCCGCGACATCTGGCCCAGGTTCATTTCGGGCACCATCACCCTGCGGTAGGACCGGAGGAGGTCACCGAGGTTGGCCGGCAGGGGGTTCAGGTGGGTGAGGTGCACGTGGGCCACCTTGCGGCCCGCCGTCTGGATCCGGCGGAGGGCGCCGGTAATGGCCCCCCATGTGGAGCCCCAGCCGACGATAAGCAGGTCGGCATCGGTATCGCCGTCGACCTCGGCGTCGGGCACCGGGATTGAGGCGATGCGCTCATGGCGGAGGTGGACCATGAGTTCGTGGTTCTCCGGGCTGTAGCTCACATTGCCCGTGCCGTCCTCTTTCTCTATGCCCCCGATCCGGTGCATCAGGTCCGGGGTGCCCGGCAGGGCGATGGGACGGTTCAGGTTCTCGTCGCGCAGGTAGGGCCAGAAGACGCCCTTGCCATCCTCGTTGGTCTGGTTGAATTCGGTGGCGTACACCACGTCGATGGGCGCCAGGTTGGCGACCTCGGGTATGCGCCACGGCTCCGACCCGTTGGCCAGGTAGCCATCAGAGAGCAGGATTACCGGCGTCTGGTGGGTCAGGGCAATGCGGGCTGCCTCGATGGCCACGTTGAAGCAGTCGGCAGGCGTCCGGGCGGCCAGGATCGGGACCGGTGACTCGCCGTGGCGTCCGTACATGGCCATCATCAGGTCGGCGGCCTCAGTCTTGGTGGGGAGTCCGGTGGACGGGCCGCCTCGCTGGATGTCGACCACGATGAGGGGCAGTTCCAGGCTGACGGCCAGGCCCATGGCCTCGCCCTTCAGGGCCAACCCGGGCCCGCTCGTGGTGGTCACACCCAGCGAACCGCCGTACGAGGCTCCGATGGCTGCACCCACGGCGGCGATTTCGTCCTCGGCCTGAAACGTGGTTACACCGAACTCCTTGTGCTTAGACAGTTCGTGGAGGACGTCGGTGGCCGGCGTGATCGGGTACGACCCCAAGAACAACGGGAGTCCGCTGAGTTGGGAGGCGGCGACCAGACCCCACGACAGCGCCGTGTTGCCGTTGATGTTGGTGTAGGTACCCGGCTCCAACGGCGCTTTGCGGACGATGACTCGCTGCGCCCCAAGTTCGGCCGTCTCGCCGTAGGCGTGGCCCGCGTTGAACGCCGCGCGGTTGGCCGCCGCCACCAACTCCCGGTCGGCAAACTTGGCGTCGATCCAGTCCAGCGTGGCCTCGACAGGTCGGCTGTACATCCAGGACAAAAGGCCCAGGGCGAAGAAATTCTTCGAGCGGTCAGCGTCGCGCGGTTTGACTCCCAACTCCTTGCAGGCGTCCTTGGTGAGGCTGGTCATCGGGACCTCGATGACCTGGTAGCCGGCGAGGTCGTCACCGTCGATCGGATTGTGGTCGTAGCCGGCCTTGGCCAGGTTCCGCTCTTCGAAGGTGTCGCGGTTGAGGATGACGGTGCCACCGGGGACCAGGGTGTGGAGGTCCGATTTGAGAGCCGCCGGGTTCATGGCCACCAGCACGTCGGGGGCGTCGCCGGGGGTGGTGATGTCGTGGTCGGAGATGTGGACCTGGAAGGCGGACACGCCGGCCAGGGTTCCGGCCGGGGCGCGGATCTCGGCCGGGTATTCGGGGAGGGTGGCCAGGTCGTTGCCGAACATGGCACTGGCTGTTGTGAAGCGGTCGCCGGTGAGTTGCATACCGTCACCCGAGTCGCCCGCAAACCGGATGATGACCTGATCGACGGCCGGCGTCTCGGCGGCCGGCCCCGCATCCACCGTGTCGGTCACGTCGGTTCCTCCGCCCGGGCGCCGTTGCCCGAGGCCGCTCGTCGACGGGGCCGACCCTAACCGCCCGCCCCGTCAACCGACATGATCTACACGTCGGCCGCCGGTGGAATCGGTCACACCCGATAGGTCGACCGGACGGGCCGAAAGAGGCGGTCAGGCGTCTCCGGTGCGGTAGTCGCCGAACGGCTCGTCGCGCTCCTGGAGAGCTCCGGTCAGGCCCTCGTCGCGAACCAGTTTTAGGAACTCGGCCATGGAGGCCGAATGGACTCCCAGGGCGCACAGCTCGGTGCCGGCCCGGATCCCGGCCCGCATCCCCATGTACTCCATCTGTCGGTGCACGGCCCGCTTGTTGAGCTGCACCACGTCCGGCGGCATGGCAGCCACCCGCTGGGCCACGGCCAGCACCGCCTCGTCCAGCTCGGCCTCCGGAAAGGCCGCGTTAGCCCAGCCCTCGGCCACCGCCTCGATCCCGCTGATGGAGTCGCCGGTAATCATCATCTCCATTGCGCGTCGCATTCCCAGGAACCAAACGTGGAAGTGCATGTCCGGCACCCCGAACCGGACAGCTGGGTAGCCCATCCTGGCGTCCTCGGCCACGTAAATCAGGTCGCAGCCCGTCGCCAGCTCACTACCCCCAGCGAGGCACCACCCGTGGACTTGGGCGATGACCGGCTTTGCCAGGTCCCAGATTCCCATCCAACCGTCGGTCACGTGCCGTGGCCACTGTCCCTCACCCGGGGTCGTCGGGAATGGCAGATCGTGGCCCTCGTTTGCGCCTCCCAGGTCGTAACCGGCCGAGAAGCAGGTGCCGGCTCCCCGGATGATGGTCACTTGGACATCGGGATCGGTGTCGTGGTCAACAAGTGCGCCGAGCAGCGCCCCCCGGAGGGGATGGCTCAGGGCGTTGCGCTTCTCCGGCCGATTCAGGGTGATCCGCCGAATGCCGGCGTGCGGCTCGTCAACGAGGATCACGCCGGCGCTTGCACCGCTTGTGTCGTCGCCCACGTCAGGTGGTGTGTCTCGCCGGCGGGTGGTCAGGCCAGGGTGATGGCGTCGTCCAGGTACACGTCCTGGATGGCGTTGAGGAGGTCGACGCCCTCGGCCATTGGTCGCTGGAAGGCCTTGCGGCCGCTGATCAGGCCCATGCCGCCGGCCCGCTTGTTGATGACGGCCGTCCTGACGGCTTCAGCCAGGTCGCTGACCCCCGACGAAGCACCACCGCTGTTGATGAGCCCAATCCGGCCCATGTAGCAGTTGGCGACCTGCCACCGGCATAGGTCGACTGGATGGTCGGTGGTCAGCTCGTCGTAGACCAGGGGGTGGGTCTTGCCGTAGCCGGGCAGGGCGTTGTATCCGCCGTTGGTCTCCGGGAGCTTCTGCTTGATGATGTCGGCCTCGATGGTGACACCGAGGTGGTTGGCCTGGGCCGTCAGGTCAGCCGACGCGTGGTGGTCCACGCCGTCCACCTTGAAGCCCGAGTTGCGGAGGTAGCACCACAGCACAGTGAACATCCCCAGCTCATGGGCGCGGGCGAAGGCCTCACTAACCTCCTGGATCTGTCGAGTGGACTCCTCGGAGCCGAAGTAGATGGTGGCCCCCACGCCGGCCGCTCCCAGGTCGTGGGCCTGTTCGACGGAACCGAACATGACCTGGTCGAACCGGTTAGGCAGGGTCAGCAGCTCGTTGTGGTTGACCTTGACGATGAACGGGATGCGGTGGGCGTAGCGGCGGGAAACCGCGGCGAGGACCCCGAAGGTGGAGGCGACAGCGTTGCAGCCGCCCTCCAGCGCCAGCTCCACGATGTTCGCCGGGTCGAAGTAGGCCGGGTTGGGCGAAAACGAGGCGGCAGCCGAGTGCTCGATGCCTTGGTCGACTGGCAGGATGGACACGTGGCCAGTTCCGGCCAGGCGGCCGTGGTCGAACAGCGCCTGGAGGTTTCGCAGGACCTGAGGAGACCGGTCCGTCTGGGCGTACACCTCGGAGACCGTGTCGGGTCCCGGGGTAGTCAGTTGGTCGGCGGGGATCGTCTTCGACTCGTGTTCAAGCAGGTACTTGGCGTCGTCGCCGAGTAGGGATGCGGTGTCCACCTTGACAGTCTCCTCGTGCCGTGGGCGACCGGCCGGCCGCCGATATGCCTCACCCTAGGCGGTACGTCGTTCGCTGAGGGGGCCGTTTGGCGGCCGTTGGGCCCGGGCGTCGAGCCGTCCAGTCAGGCAAGAGAACGGACGCGATCGGCCACGTCGGCGAACCCGCCGTCGTGGCCCCGGATCCAGGCGAACAGGTCACGGGCCCGTGACGTAGCACCCGAGCGCTCGTAAAGGTCGGCCAGGGCGTAGGCCCGACGGAGGTGATGGTCGCGAGGGCGGGACGGTGCCTTCCAGCCCTTCTCTAGCAGCCTGACCGCCTCGGCCAACCGCCCCTGGTCAGCCAAGGCGCCTGCGGTCACCAGCCGACCCTCGGTCACCAGCGGCGCACTCGGCGAAGCGTCACACACTTCGGCCCACAGCGCGTCCACGTCGTTCCACCGGCCTTGGGCCCGATAGCAGTCGGCCAGTACAGGGTGCTGCTCGGTGCTACCGGTCAGTTCCCGGAAGGCCTCCATCCGCTTGGCTGCAGCCCGCCAGTGGCCCATCCGGTAGTGGACGAGGCCAAGCAATTCCAGGACCTCGGGAACCTGCGGGGCCCTTTCCACCAACTGGTTCAGGATCCGACGGGAATCAGCGAATCGCTCGTCAGTAAACGCCCGGGCCGCCTCGTCGAGACGTCCGACTGCCCGTCCACCGGCCTTGTCGCCTAGGGCCCTCCGCAAGAGGACGTCGGCATCGGGTAGACGGAGAGGTGCCGGCGGAAGTGGCGGACGGTCCATGGCCCGCGGGGCCCGCGCCGGTCGCTTGGCCGTCTGGCCTCGACTGACCGCCTCAGCGGCCTCCTCGCGCAGGCGGTTGCTGCGTTCCACCTCGGGCCGGCGAGGTCTCGTCGTCCGCTCAGCTGTGCGCTCTGACCGCTCAGGACGGTCCTCAAGTTCCTCCCGTTCCAACCTCCCGGCACCCCGGCGGGCCACGCCGCCCCACTTGGCCGGGCCGGCGGCGTCCGGACCCCGGCGGCGACGGTCGGGGGCTCCCTGGCGTCCACCGGACCCACCATCACGACGCGGCCCACCAGAACGACCACCGGACCCACCATCACGACGCGGCCCACCAGAACCCCGCGAACCGGGCCGACCATCGCCGCGCGCCGGGCCGCGCTCACCGGGGGGAGACATGGGCGTGGACCCTACCGGTCACCCGACGACCCTCCGTGGTGGCACCTGACACGACGCAATGGCCCACAAGCCAGTTCCAAAACGCGCTCGAGCGGGGCCCAAAGGCCCCGCTCGTAGCGTTCGAAATCCGGCGGCGACCTACTCTCCCAGGGACACTCGTCCCAAGTACCATCGGCGCAGGCGGGCTTAACTGCCGTGTTCAGAATGGGAACGGGTGTGACCCCGCCGCCATAGCCACCGAAAACCGGTTGCGTCCCCGCCGGCGTACCAGCCGGGACACGATTCTGTTGTCAAGAGTGGCCGATAAGCCTCTCCAGTACTCCACAGCGAACACGAACGTCGACAACAACTGTCGATGTGTAACCAAGCCCTCGGCCGATTAGTACCGGTCGGCTGAATGCGTTACCGCACGTACACCTCCGGCCTATCAACGTGGTGGTCTGCCACGGGCCTTACCCGGTTAACCCGGTGGGAGATCTCATCTTGAAACGGGCTTCCCACTTAGATGCTTTCAGCGGTTATCCCTTCCGTAGGTGGCCAACCAGCCATGCTCCTGGCGGAACAACTGGCACACTAGAGCTACGTCCATCCCGGTCCTCTCGTACTAGGGACAGCCTTTCTCAAATCTCCTCCGGCTGCAGAGGATAGGGACCGAACTGTCTCACGACGTTCTAAACCCAGCTCGCGTACCGCTTTAATGGGCGAACAGCCCAACCCTTGGGACCTGCTTCAGCCCCAGGATGCGATGAGCCGATATCGAGGTGCCAAACCTTCCCGTCGATATGGACTCTTGGGGAAGATAAGCCTGTTATCCCCGGGGTACCTTTTATCCGTTGAGCGACGGCGCTTCCACACGCAACCGCCGGATCACTATGCCCTGCTTTCGCACCTGCTCGACTTGTAAGTCTCGCAGTCAAGCTCCCTTGTGCCATTGCACTCGACGTCTGATTGCCAACCAGACTGAGGGAACCTTTGGGCGCCTCCGTTACTTTTTAGGAGG
>JAKURV010000029.1 GCA_022452035.1 Acidimicrobiales bacterium
TACCCATCTGAGTACGGAGGGGCTGGCCTCAGTCCACGACACGAGGAACTGTTCACCCGGACGGCGGCGGACTGGCATCTGCCTACGGCCCCGTTGTCCATCTCCCACGGCATGTGCCTACCCATGCTGAACCAGTACGGGACTGACGAGCAGAAGGACCGTTACCTAGCCTCCAACATCCGAGGCGATGTGGTGTGGTGCCAGATGTTCTCCGAGCCCGGCGCTGGGTCGGACGTAGCCAGTTTGGCCACCCGGGCCATTCGTGACGGCGATGAGTGGGTCCTAAACGGTCAGAAGGTGTGGACCTCCGGAGCCCAATACTGCGAATACGGCCTTGTAGTGGCCCGGACTGATCCGGATCTACCCAAGCACCAAGGGTTGTCCATGTTCATCGTGGACCTCCAATCGACGGGTGTCGAGATCCGTCCCCTCGTGCAGATTTCCGGAGCTCGGGGGTTCAACGAGGTGTTCTTCACCGACGTCCGGCTCCCCGCCGCTGACCTGCTGGGAGAGGTGAATCAGGGCTGGAACCTCGTCGTGTCCATGCTGATGTTCGAACGGGTCTCTATCGGGGCAGGAGGGGGCTCGTTGAATGCCGCTCGCTCCCCCGAGTTAGTTGCCTTAGCCCGGGACCGCGGCATGGATGACGACCCAAACGTCCGTCAGGCTCTGGCCGATCTCCACATCCATGAGTCCATCCGGGGTTTCATGGCTCAGCGGATCAGAGTCGCGGTGGCTGCTGGCCGGGTCCCCGGACCCGAGGGCTCATTGGCCAAGCTCACCGGTTCCCTGCTGGCCCGACGGGTTCGCGACGTGGCCGTGGCCGTCCTGGGACCGGAGGTTCAGGCTTGGGAGGACGGCACGGCGGGGTCCGAACCTGCCGAACGATGGTCGACCTTCTGTATCAGTGCTGCAGGGATCAGTATCGCTGGCGGCACTGATGAGGTTCAACGCAACATCATCGGTGAACGGGTCCTCGGCCTACCCAAGGAACCAGACCCGTTCAAGGGTGCGGCGTGGCTGGACGTTCCCCGGAGCTAGAAACCGCCAGATCCGACGCGTGTCTCCCACCCATCACGACCTCCTGATCATCGGCGCTGGCTCCGGCAACACCGTCCTCGGCCCGGAGCACGATGGTTGGAACGTCGGGATCGCTGAACCTTGGGCCTTCGGCGGCACTTGCATGAATCGGGGGTGTATCCCGTCCAAGATGTTTGTACATGCCGCCGACCTGGCTCTCTCGGCCCGTCACGCACCGGAACTGGGCGTCCACACCACGTTCGGCGGAGCGGACTGGCCAGCCATCCGCGACCGTGTCTTCGGTCGCATCGACACCATCGCCGACGCTGGACGCGCCTACCGCGTTTCCCTCGACGACGTCACTGTCTACGAGGACCGCGCCCACTTCACCGGTCCACGCACCGTCAGGCTCGGTGAGCAAGAGGTGACCGCCCAACACATCGTGTTAGCGGCCGGAGCTCGGGCATCGGTGCCCAACATTCCGGGGTTGGCCATGACGCCCTATCTCACATCAGACGATGTAATGCGTCTGGACAACCTGCCCGATCGTCTGGTCATCCTGGGGGGCGGGTTCATCTCCGTTGAGATGGCCCACGTATTTGAGGCCCTTGGGAGCCGGGTCACCGTGGTCCACCGGGGGGACCTGCTACTACGGGGCGTCGACGAGGAGGTACGCCAACGTTTGACCGGCATCTACGGCGATCGGATGGACCTCCGCCTTGGGATCACGGTCAACCAGGTAATCCACGACGACACCTTCCACCTGGAACTCTCCGACGGTTCCGTCGTCGTAGCCGACCAGTTGCTGGTGGCCACCGGGCGCCAACCCAACGGTGACCTGTTGGAAGTTGAGCGGGGTGGCATCGAGGTCGACAGCCAGGGGTACGTAATTACCGATGCCCATCTCCGGACCACCGCCGAGGGCGTCTGGGCCCTCGGCGACGTCACCAACCCGGTTCAGCTCAAGCACACAGCCAACGCCGAAGCACGCGTCGTGGCCCACAACCTGGTCCACCCCGACGACTTGAGAGCTGTAGACCGGCGCTTCGTTCCCCACGCCGTCTTTGGCCATCCGCCGCTGGGCAGCATCGGTCCGACAGAACAGCGGTTGGCTGACGAGGGTCGGCCCTACCTGGTAGCCGTCCGGGAGTACTCCTCCACCGCTTACGGCTGGGCCATGGAGGACACCACCGGATTCGTCAAGGTCTTGGCCGACCCGGACACCCGACTCCTCTTGGGGGCCCACGTCTTCGGACCCCAGGCACCGACCTTGGTCCAACAGTTGATCCAGGGCATGGTGGCCGGCCAAACCGTCGACCAGATGGCCCGAGACCAGCTTTACATCCACCCCGCCCTGCCCGAGGTCCTCGAGCAGGCCCTTCTCGAACTCTGACCCACCAGAACGGAGGCGTCATCATGCAGGAACTAAACGGCCAGGTGGCCGTAATCACCGGCGGTGCCTCTGGAATCGGCCTAGCCCTCGCTTATCGCTTCGCTGAAGCCGGCATGGCGGTAGCCGTCGGGGACGTGGAGGAACTGGCCCTAGACGCCGCCGTGGAAGGGCTCCGGGGCTCTGGGGCCAACGTCTACGGATCTCGGCTCGATGTCTCCGACGTCGAGTCAATGGACCGCTTCGCCACCGGGGTAGCTGATGCACTCGGTCCACCGCACGTGGTTTGCCTGAACGCCGGCGTGGCCTCCAGCCGGCCCATCGTGGACCACACCCTGGACGATTGGCAGTGGGTCCTGGGCGTAAATCTGTGGGGCATCGTCCATGGTTTGGACGCCTTCCTCGGTGGCCTGATTGACCGCGATGCTGGACACGTGGTGGTCACCGCGTCGGTGGCCGGCCACACCTCCCACCCAGGGATCGGGCCCTACAACGCCTCCAAGCACGCCGCGGTCACCATCGCCGAGACCCTGTACAACGAGTTGGCGGCCCTCGGTTCCCGAGTCGGCGTAAGCGCCCTCTGCCCTGGCTTTGTCAACACCGGGATCTTCGCCTCAGGTCGTAACCGCCCGGAACATCTAGTCAATCGACTGGCCGAACCGCCTTCCGATGAGGACCTAGCACGCGAGCGAGCCGTGCAGGAGTGGATGGCTGGTAATGCCAGGGACCCATCCGAGGTAGCCGCCCTGGTCTTCAACGCCATCATGGACGGCACGTTCTGGGTCTTCACCGATGGGGACCACCGCGACGCGATCTCCCGACGCCACAACGAGATACTCACGGGCCGCAACCCCAGCCAGTACGAGTCGATCGGCCAAGCAACCATCGAGAACTGAGTCACCCGATCATCAAGTTCCGAGCGACTCCTCAACCACCGACCGGGCCCAGCGATAGTCGGCCTTCCCGTTTGGGCTGCGCTGCAGCCGGTCCACAAGGACAATCCTCTTCGGGACCTTGTAGCCGGCCAAGCGCTCTCGGACCTGAGAACGCAGATCATCAGCCAGAACCGCCCCAGGGGTTGCTAGCTCAACCACAGCGGTGACCGCCTGGCCCCAGCGTTCGTCATCGATGCCAACCACGTTGCAGTCGACCACCAAGTCCAATTCCTTGAGGGCCTCCTCCACCTCCTCGGGGAACACCTTCTCGCCCCCCGTGTTGATGCAGGCCGATCCGCGGCCCAGCAAGATGATCGTGCCGTCCTCCTCCACCGTGGCCCAGTCGCCGGGAATCGACCACCGACGTCCCGCCACCTCGGGAAAGACTTCCGCCGTCTTGGCCGGATCCTTGAAGTAGCCCACAGGAAGCGGATAACCGAGGGCAAGTTGTCCCTGTTCCCCCGAACCGGGGTCCACCTCTCGGCCGTCCTCGGCGAAGACCCGGGTGTGTTCACCAAGGGCGAAACGGGCCGTTGCCGAATCCCGATGCTCACGTGAAGTCACCTGGTTGGCCATGCCGACGCCCTCGCTAGATCCCAACGCGTCCACGATCGTGCACGGGTGGTGGTCCAGGAGGGCCTCCTTCATCGGCCCGCTGAAAATCACTCCCGAAGACAGGAGGAGTTTCAAAGACGAGAGGTCTGGCATCCACCCCCCGGCGTCCGCTCGGTCCAGAGCCTCCACCATCGGCCGCCCGAAGGCATCGCCCACCATGCTGATCATGGTGATCCGGTCGGCCTCTACCGTTTGCCAAAGTTCGTCTGCATCGAAGTTCCTGCCGGCCAGCGTGGACAGCATCCCGCCATGGCTGAGAGTTGCCAGGCCGGAGATGCCTGAAGTGCCGTGCATCAGCGGGGCGGCGCACAGTTGGCGGATCTCCCTACCCGCAGCGACGATCCGGCCGGCCGACGCCGCTGCCTCAGCGGGTGTGGTTGGTACGTTCTCCCCAAACGGCCGAAAAGTAGCCTCCATGGCCCCAAACAGATTCGCGTGGTCCCACATGACCGCCTTGGGCATCCCAGTAGTCCCACCGGTGTAAAGGAACCACAGGTCGGAGCCCGACCGGTCGATCCGGGGCATCGGGTCGAAAGACGCCGCCGCCTCGTAGCCCACCGCCCAGTCGGGCACGGTGTCGCCGCCGACCTGGACCACCACCCGCAACTTCGAACACCGATCGCGGACGGCCGCCACCCGGTCGACGAGAGTGTGGTCGAAGAAGAGGGCCTCAGCGTCGGCGTTCTCCAAGATGTAGGCAAGCTCGTCACCGGTGTACCGGTAGTTCACGTTGGCCGGGATTCCCCGCACCTTGAACGCCGCATACTGGGCCTCGGGATATTCGTGACCGTTGTAGAGATACAGCGCAACCTTGGAGTCCAATCCCAGGCCGTAGTCGGCCAGCGTCCCGGCCAGGCGACTGGCTCGATTGTCAAACTCCGTCCATGAGAACCGCCGTCCAGCCGCCGACACGGCAGGGTGGTCCCCCACCACGTCGGCTATCGCCTCCCATGCGCTGGCCAGGTTCAGGCCCCCATCGATCCCCTCCACGGGCGGTGATGGTAGCGATCCCGTCGACGGGGCGACCTCCCGGCCGCGCAGTCTCTCGGGAAACCTCCCCGGATCGACAGTCGGCTCACCTCTATGCTCGTCTTGTGGGAAGCACCTTCGGACATACCTTCCGCCTCAGCACTTGGGGCGAGAGCCATGGCACCGGGATCGGTGTCGTGATCGATGGCTGTCCGCCGCGCCTACCCCTGACGGCTGACGACCTGCAAGCCGACTTGGACCGCCGTCGCCCCGGCCAGAGCCACCTCACCAGCCAGCGTGGGGAAGCCGACCGGGCAGAGATCCTGTCCGGAGTGTTCGAAGGCCGGACCACCGGAGCCCCGATTGCCGTGCTGGTCCGCAACGACGACGCCCGACCCTCCGCCTACGACCACCTCCGTGATCTGTACCGACCCTCCCATGCCGACTGGGCCTACGACGCCAAGTACGGGTATCGGGACTGGCGCGGCGGCGGACGAGCCAGCGCCCGGGAGACCATCGGCCGTGTGGCTGCTGGTGCCATCGCCCGCCAGTTGCTGATCAAGGTGGCCGGGATAGAGGTCCTGGCCTGGGTTTCACGCGTCCACGACCTCGTCGCCGAGGTGGACCCCTCGGAGGTGGCCCTGGAAGACGTCGAGGCTCACCCCACCCGTTGCCCGCACCCAGCAACCGCCGCCGCCATGGCGACGCTCATCGAGGACGCCAGACGTGACGGAGACTCGCTGGGCGGGATCATCACCTGCGTCGCACGAGATGTCCCGGCGGGTCTCGGAGATCCGGTGTTCGACCGGATGGAAGCCGACCTGGCTAAGGGCATGCTCTCGCTTCCGGCTGCCAAGGGATTCGACGTGGGTAGCGGCTTCGATGCCGTCGCCATGACCGGCCGCCAGCACAACGACCCCTTCATCCCCGGCCCCGACGGCCCCACCACGGCATCCAACCGATCGGGGGGCGTCCAAGGCGGTATCACCAACGGCGCTGACGTGGTCTTCCGGGTGGCGTTCAAGCCCACGGCCACCATCTCCTCCGAACAGGACACGGTGACCACGGAAAACGAAGCGGTGACACTGGAGGCCCGTGGCCGCCACGACCCGTGCGTGCTCCCTCGAGCCGTACCTATGGTGGAAGCCATGGCCCTACTTGTCCTGGCCGACCACTGGCTCCGCCAACGGACAGTCGATGTCTTGTCCGACTGACCCGCATAACGCCGCCTCAGCTTGCCTCCAGAACTCCACCTACACTGGTTCTAGAAGACTCTTACCCGGAGGCGGCGGTGACCCAACCCACGAACAATCCGGCAATCCGGTCCGACAAGCCAATCCCTTACGACATCCCGGTCTTCGACGACATCGTGTCAGAGCGGCAGCACCGCAAAGAACGTCTGGCTGCCGCCTTCCGCATCTTCGGACGCTTCGGGTTCAGTGAGGGTGTAGCTGGCCACATCACGGTCCGGGATCCCGAGCACTCCGACTGCTTCTGGGTCAACCCCTTTGGTACGCCATTTAGCCACATCCGGGTCTCCGATCTCCTGCTGGTCAGCCATACCGGGGAGGTTCTCCAGGGTGATTACGCCGTCAACCAGGCGGCGTTCGCCATCCACTCCGGCCTCCACATGGCCCGGCCCGACATCGTGGCCGCCGCCCACTCGCACTCCCTCCACGGGAAGGCCTGGTCGGCACTGGGGCGGACTCTGGACCCGATCACCCAGGACAGTTGCGTCTTCTTCGGGGATCACGTCTTGTTCGATGACTACACGGGCGTAGTCACCGACCCGGAGGAGGGTAAGCGCATTGCCTACGCTCTCGGTGAGCGGAGCGCGGCCATCCTTCGTAACCACGGCCTGCTGACAGTCGGGGCCAGCGTGGACGCCGCCACTTGGCTTTTCGTCACCATGGAGCGGTCCTGTCAGGCCCAACTCCTGGCTGAGGCGGCCGGTCAGCCAATCGTGATGGACGACGAGATAGCCGCTGCCACCCATCGGCAGGTGGCCGGAGATTTCGCCAGTTGGTTTAGTGCCCAGCCGCTCTTCGAGCAGATCCTGCGTGACCAGCCCGACCTTTTGGACTGATTCCTAAACCTCGTCGACTGATCAGCGGCCGACGCCGTCTACCGTCACGCGGCGTGGGTGATCCGGAGGCGGTCGAGGTCTCGCCGGTACAGGATCCGAACCCGGACGTCGGGATGCGTCTGACGCAGGAGGCGAACCTTGCGGTTCTTGCGCGTCACCAGCGACTGGCGCAATGTGGTGACCTCCAGGTAGAGGTCGTGGTCCGGAAGGTAGAAGTCGGGGGTGAAAGCAGTGCGGAGGCGACCGTCAGACGCCGTCTCCAAGACGAAGGTTCGGGGCTCGTACTCCCAGGCAATCTCGTAGAAGTCGAGGAGCTCGGCAATCCGCCGTTCTGACTCGTGGGCGAAATCCGGGGCCGATGAAGACGAGGGCCGGATTCGGTGGACGGTGGCCGTTCCCACCTCGTCGGCACTCGATCCGTCGTCGATGGTTCGACCTCTGCGCCTATTGGCCGACGGCCGAAGCCGTCGCCCCATCCCCGGCTGTCCGACGTCCTTCCGGATAGAGCTCCACGATTCGGGCATCCACCAACTCCTTAACTCCGGAGAGCGGAAGGATGTTTAGGACGCCCTGTCCGTTGCGGAGGAGGTCCACGATCTCTTCCTCTCCGGTCCGGACCATTACCGAGGAGCCGCTGATCACCAGGTTGACCCGGGTCACGTCCTCGTCGAGCTGGTCGGTCAGGTAGGCGAAGACCTCTCGGACTAGGTCTAACCGAATTCCGGCGTCCAACAGAGACTTCACGGCCCGCAGCTCTAGGAGGTCCCGGTAGGAATAGAGCCGTCGGCTACCGCTGCCTGTGGCCCGCGCCAACGATGGCATAACTAAGTCGGTACGAGCCCAATAGTCGAGTTGCCGGTAGGTAATTCCGGCGATCTCGGCGGCGCGCTTGCCGGGATATCCCTCTTCTGTCGTCAGCGCTTTCGTGGCCATGGGACGTCTCCCTCGCATCGAGGCCCGGATTGACGGACCGGGGCTATGCACCACAACAGTGGAACTACAGCCCTGTGACTTCAAATCAGGCTACGGGGTATGACATGCCGGGGTCAAGGGTTTCGCGCCCCACGCGGTCAATCCAACGCTCTGAGCGCGAACTGCCGTGGCAAGGAATCGACTCAGCCTCCGAAGTCCTCGGGGTCCACTGAGTCCAGAAAAGCCCGAAATTCCTCCACCTGTTCCTCGGCCGCCGGCTCCTCGGTGGGTGGAGCCAGGTATCCGGCCTCGTCGACTACCTCCTCAGCGGCAAACACCGGGCAACCCGTCCGCACGGCTAGGGCAATGGCGTCCGACGGCCGAGCCGACACCACCTCTACTCCCGCCGGGCCGCGGAGGTACGCCTCAGCGAAAAACGTCCGATCACGTAGTTCGGTCACCACAACCTGTTCGAGAGTGACGGAGAAGGTGGCTAGGACAGCGGCCAGCAGGTCATGGGTCATGGGCCGTGGCGGGTCCTGACCGGCAAGGGCCAGGCCGATCGCCGTGGCCTCCGGCATCCCGATGAAGATGGGGAGTAAGCGTTCGCCCTCAGATTCGCGGAGCAACACCACGGGCACGTTGGATGGCAGGACCTCCTGCACCCCTACTACCTCCATCTCGATCATCGGAGAAACTCGGAGAGACAGCGGATGGACACGCCGGAACCCTAGTGCCGGTCCCCTGAGCGGCCGGCCTTCCAGACTTCATCGAACTCGGCGGGACCACCCCGCTCTAGTTCGGCCAGATCAACCTCGACCACGCCGGACAGGTTCCGGAACTCCCCCCGGTGGTCCAGGCCGTAGCCGACCAGATACGAGGCCGTCGTGGAGAATCCGACTAGGTCCACCTCGAGTGGTAGTACACGCCGGTCGGCCCGGTCGAACAAGGCACAGACCCTGACCTCAGCCGCACCGTGGGCAAGCACATGACGCAGGAGGTAGTCCAGCCGAAACCCTGTGTCGACCACGCCTTCCACGAGGACCACCTGCCGCCCCTCGACGTCGACTGTCAGGTCGTGCGTGAGGCGTACCCGACCGCTATCCGGGGCGAAGGCGGTCAGGGCTAAGAAGTCCATCTCGATGGGGGTGCCTATACGACGGGTCAGATCAGCCAGGAAGGGCAGGCATCCCTTCAACACCCCAACCACTACCGCTCCATCGTCGAGCTCGGCATCCAATTCTGCCGCCATCTCCTCCACCCTCTGGGCGATGGCCAACGCGCCACAATGGAGGACCGGTGCGCCCATCAGCCGAACGGTCCGAGGGAGCGCCGGAGAAGTAGGTCGTGGAGGGCGGCCCCAGCGTCGGACAACTCGTTGACCAGCCGCCGAACCTCGGCTCGGGATCGGCCGTCGCCGTCGCGGAGTATCGGGCGCAGCATCTGCTCAATGATGCCGGCCTCACGCTGTGCGGCCACCAGGTACATCCGGAGGTGGCGAACGTCGAATCCGTGCTCTGCGAAACGGGCGGCCACTCGGGCCACTAGGAGGGCGTCACCGTCGTACACCACCGAGGTTCCGGCCTCTCGTCCCTCCAGGAGGCCGAGGCGCTCCAGCTCGTCGATACTCTCCACCTCAAGGCCACCCGCCGTAGCCAGTTCGTCACGGCTCATGCTGACAGAGCCGAGGTCTCTAACCCGAGCCTCCTCCGTAAACGGTCGCCCCGACCCGTCCCCCTCCTCGATGAGGTCCCGGCCCTCGGCCACGAGATCCCCGATCACCTTGAGGGGCAGAAAGTGATCCCGCTGTTGGCGCAAAATCCAAGTCAGGCGGGCCACGTCGGCTTCCGAGAACTGGCGGTAGCCGGATGGCGAGCGTCCGGGGGCCAGGAGGCCCCGCGATTCCAGGAATCGGATCTTGGACACCGTCGCCTCCGGAAACTCCGGCTCCAGTCGGGTCAGGACCTCCCCGATGTTCAGGACGCCGCCCGGTCCCGCAGCTTCGTCGGCGACCACGTCGCTCTCAACCCGCGGTTCCGTGGAAGAACACCAACTTGAAGCGCCCGATCTGCACTTCGTCACCGTCGTGGATCTCACACGATTCGATCCGCTTACCGTTCAGATAAGTACCGTTCAGAGATCCCACGTCGCGGACCAAATACCGGTCGCCGGTCCGTTCCACCTCGACATGGTGACGAGACACGGTGACGTCGTCCAACAAGATGTCGGCACCGCCATGGCGACCGATGATCGTCACCGCCGCCTCCAAGCCGTAGCGCGCCCCGGCCTTGGGCCCGGACTCCACCACAAACAGTCCGCACTCCACCGGGAACCGTTCACGGTCCTCGCCGTGGGGTACCTCCTCCACGGGATCGAAAGCGTCGGTGGTCTCCTCGTCGGAGGAAGCCAGGCGCGTACCGCAGGCCCCGCAGAACCGCTCGTCGGTCGACGTCTGGCGGCCGCAGCCGGGACATTCGGTCGACACAGGTCAGACCTCGATCAGGGCCAAGTAGGCCGAGGCGTCCAGCAGGCCGTCGGTGGTCGGGCCCTCCGTCCTCATCTCACAGATCCAGCCGTCGCCGTATGGGTCCTCGTTGACCCTCTCTGGCGCGGCCTCCAAGTCCTCGTTGACAGCCACTACCTCCCCGGAGACTGGTGCGAAGAGCTCGGACACTGACTTGGTGGACTCCACCTCGCCGAAAATTCCTCCAGCGGCCACCGTCGTGCCGACCTCCGCAACCTCTACGAAGACCACGTCACCCAGGGCGTCCTGGGCGTAATCGGTAATACCAATTCGGACTAAGCCGTCGTCGAGCTTCCGGACCCACTCGTGGTCGGTGGAATACCACAGGTCGACCGGAACGTTCACGTGCCCGAAACTACCTTTCCTCAAGCCCCACGACGCCAACGCCCGGGCGGTGGTCGGCCTCGACGGTCCTCACCGTGCCGCTCGACCCTCTCGAAGGGTCTGGCGAGCCACCGGCAGGTATCCCCATCCGGCGATCCAGGAGATGACCAGACCGGGTAGCCCGAACACCCAGGCAGCCACGGCAAAAGCCTCGTTGGCAAACGCCGTGGACTCCCCGGCCAGGAAGCATGGCACGGCCCATAGGAGGGCAAAGGTCCCCGTCTTGCCCCACCACGTCACGTCGATCCTCCGCGCGCCAAGACCCAGCAGGACCAGAGCCGCCACACCGACTAGGACCTCCCGGAACAACACGGTTACTGCGAACCAGGTCGGTATGGAGCCGTCGACCATCATCGACACCAGCGCCGCTACCAGCAGGAGACGGTCGGCGGTCGGGTCTAGGAGCTTGCCCACCTCGGACACTTGGTCGAAACGACGGGCGATCCACCCGTCCACCCAATCGGTGGCCCCCAGAGCACCCAGGAGGAGGGCGGCGTCGGTCCGGTTCCCCTCCTCGAAGAGAAGCCAAAGAAACCACGGAATGCAGCCCAGCCGGAGCACGGTGATGGCATTAGGAACGGTCCACAGGCCAGCCCACCCGGTACGGACTGGTTCCGGGGCGGCGTCGTTCTCCCCTCGCATCGGGCACAGCCTACGATCCGACTCCGCGACGCCCGCGTCGGGCGACGCCCTGCTCACCAGGAGGGCCCATGGCCTCCATATTCACCCGAATCATCAACGGCGAGATCCCAGGTCGGATCATCTGGCGAGACGACACGTGTGTAGCCATGATCGACATTCGACCCCTAAACCGGGGGCACGTACTGGTCATCCCGGTAACCGAGGTGGATCAGTGGACCGACCTTCCCGCCGAGGTGGTGACCCACTGCACCGGCGTGGCCCACGCAGTGGGTCGGGCCCAGATGGCCGTCTTGTCGCCGGCCCGGATCGGGCTGATGGTTGCCGGCTTCGAGGTTCCCCACACCCATCTGCACGTCGTCCCCCTGGAGAGCATGGGCCACCTGGACTTCGCCCAAGCAGACCCTGACCCCGACCCCGCCGACCTGGACGCCGTGGCCGACTTGCTCCGCGACGCCTTGCGAGCCGGGGGGCACGCAGAAGCAACCTAAACGGGCCACCAACCGGGATCAGGCTCCCGGTCGCCGGATCCAGAGACTGACCCCGTCACGGCCCATCCGCTTTCGGAAATCCATCAGGATCAGCCGGCTCTCGAACAGTCTCCCCTCGGCCTGGGTCCATCCCATCGACAGTTCATCGAGGACCACGGCGTCGAAACGCTCCTCCCAGTCCAAGCCGGGTAGCGACCCTTGAGACCGACGGTGCACATGCACATCCTGTCGGTCGGCGACGAGCGGGTAGATCTCTGGCGAGACGCTGACCCTCGCCTCATCGCCGATAAGGGTCGCCGCCGACACCCGAGCTACGTCCACCGGGGAACGGCGCCCCCAGTCCCACGGTTCCTCATACGGCGATGAAGCGGCATCGCGGACGAAGAACACGATGGCCGTCAGGACAAGAACCGTCAGAACTCGACGGTCGACCAGGATACGGCTCACCCCAGGGGTGCCGATCCGCATCAGGGCATAGGCCGCTGCGACAAACACGAAGGCCAAGACGGCCACATCCTGCTGGGGATTGCCGTAGCCGGCGTCGTCCACGTCGGCCACCAGGTAGAGGGCCAGGAGGGGAAGGACTGGGGCCAGGTACCGGGGCCTGACCAGCGGGAGGAAAAGAACGGGGGCCAGGAGTAGGAGCACCTTCTCGAAACCGGCCCGACCGAATAGATCCCCTACCAGGCCCACGGGGTCGCTCAGCATCCCGAGAACGATCCCCAGCAAACCATCCCCATAATGGGCAAAGGCACCCAGGTGCGGATAGTCGCCGTCACCCAACAGCGGTTGAACTATGAACGACATCAGCAGAAACCACGCCAGACCAAAGCCGGCCAGGGACCAGCCCGGGGTACGACGGTCCTCCCCCACCATCACCAGGCCTAGCGCCACCACAGCCAGGCCCAGGTCAGAACGCGTGCACACCACCAGAAGCACCAGAAGGGCCACCAGACGCCACCGGTCGGCATGGCCGGCCAGGTAGGCGGCCATCAGGGCCGGGATGGCCAGCGCCTCCGGATGGAACCCAGCCAGGTTCAAGTCGTGGACCGACGGGTGAAGCGCGTAAGCCAACATGAGCGCGGCCGCTCCGCCGACCCGCAGGTTCGCCGGTCCTCGGGCTATACGCCAGATCGGTACCACGCCGAGGGCCAACGCCACCGACTGCACCAAGAGCAACGTCGGGACATCCGGCAGGACGCGCATCACCCAGACCAACGGCCAGAAGACCCAGGCCCCCTGGCCGGCAAAGACGTTGTAGCCCAGGTCGCTGATTACCGGGGAGGCACCCATATCCATCAGGTACGCAGCCTGGACGTAGTGCCCCAACTCGTAGCCCACCCCAAGGTCCCGGTAACGGGCCAGGGCAAGGAGGGACAGGACCACGGCGAGTCCTACGGCAGTGAGCCACGGCAGACTGCGGTCCCAAACAGGGGCGTCTAGTCGGGCCTGCCAACGGAGCATCACGATGTCGAGCCGGCGACGAGCCGAGACGACCGTGGTGACCACGGTTTCGCCTGTCCGTTCCAGCGAGTGCGCCGTCCGTTCGAAGGTCGGAACGGCCTTCACCAGAGAGCCTCCTGGGAACCCGCCCGGTCAGCGGAAGCCTCCAGCGAAACCGGGACGGTGAGCTCCCTGCCCTTCTGCCGGGCGTCGTTGACCCGACGGTCCACCGGATGGAGAGACAGGAGGCCGTCGGGGGACGGTACAAGGACCTCCTCCAGCGTGGGCCGGACCGAGGTGGCGGGATCCAGCCAACGATCCCAGTCGTTCTCAGCCACCACGGCGGGCATCCGGTTGTGGACAGGTGCCAGGTCAGCGTTCGCCGGAACCGTCACCACCGTGCATGTTCGAAGCATCCGGCCGTCATCGAACCGGGACTCCCACAGGCCGGCCAGGGCAAGTGGGGATCCATCGACCCGGCAGACGAACCACGGCTGCTTTGGCGAACCGGTGACACCTGGTCCCCACTCGTAGAAGCCATCGATCAGGACAAGGCACCGACGGCGACGGAAGGCCGCACGGAAGGAGGGCTTGACGGCCACCGTCTCGGCCCGGGCATTGAACAGTCGGAGACCGACGGCTGGGTCGGTGGCCCACGACGGGACCAATCCCCACCGGGCAACCCCCAAGACGCGACCGGAATCAGCCTGGTCGCCGACCCAGGCCACGGGGAGTAGGCCAGAGGGAGCGACGTTGTGGTCCGGTCCTTCCAGGACCTCGATGACGTCGCAGGCAGCCACGTACTCGCTGAGTTCCTCGGGTGACGACGTGGTCACCACGCGGCCGCACATACCTTCACCGTACCGGCCGGGTAGGCCTAGATCGGGCCGACCCCCGGCCGAGGAACCTCAGGCCAGTACGCAGGTCCCCCTGCTCGGACCGTTATTGCTACCACCCAGGTCAAAGATGAGGTTGTCGCCTGAAGAACCGCCGAATCGGGGAACAGCCACCGACTCCTCTACGTCGGGGACGACGATGGACCCGCGGACGGCCAGGGTCTCCCACCGGGAAGCAGCACTCGGCGTCGTCTCAACGCCAAAGCGGATGGACTCCGCCCAGGCCGACCCACCCTCAATCAGGGCAACCGCCCCCTGGGGAATGTCCACGGCCAGGACCAGGACCCGGTCCCCGGCACACGTGACGCGGGCCTGCCGACCAACCAGATCGGCGGGGCAGGCGCCATCGGCGTCCTCATACACCACCACATCGAGCGGTCGTAGCAACTCGGTTGCCACCGCAACCCGGACACAGGCCCCAGTCCACCAGCCGTCGGGTCCCACCATGGCCACCTGGCCTCCAGCATGTTCGAAGACGGTTCCCATCACAGATCCAAGGGCAACGGGCATCTCCCTCTCGGGAACGTCCAGCCGGATCCGGCCGGCCGGTTCGCCACCGCCTCTCAGGACAGCCACCAGAAGGTCGGCCGTAGCCACCAGCGCCGGCTCGACCACCGGCGGCCCACCGGAGACCGACCCCAACCGCCCATCACCAGGATCCTCGACCACCGAGGAGGCGAACCGTAACGCCCGCTCGGACCGGTCCTCGGGGGCCTCGGTCAGGAGCGTCCGCCCCAGCGCGACCAGCCCTCCCAGCAGGATCAGAAGGACCAGCACGCTCAGCACCCGCTTGCGCAGCCCGACATCGAGGGAGCGGACCACCGCCGCTTCGTCGCGGCGTTCGGCACGGGAACGCGGTCCAAAGGCCTCAGATCGGTCCCCGCCGCTGAGCAGCGTTGCCCACCGACTGACCGTCTCGTCCGGGAAGCGCAGGGCCAACGCTGCGAAAGCCTCTTCCTCCTCGGGACCGAAGAGCAGGAGGAGGTCGTTCTCGCGGAGGAACTGCACCGGGTCATCCCGGTGGACCAACTGGCGGCCTTCGGCAAGCTGGAGCAGGAATGCCCGAATCTGGCGGTCGGACTCGGCCTCGGTCCACCGCCCCCCGGTCGGTTCCGGGAGGTCGGACACCGCCGAGGTGGATCCCGACCTCCTGCGAAAAAATGCGGACCGCCGTTCCCGGAGTTTGTCGGATACCTCGGTCCCGCGTTCCGCTGAGTCCCGTTCGGGTACCGGTCGAGTCACTTCCGGTACTGGAGCCTCGGTCGCGTCGTCGTCGGGCTCCGGCACGTCGCCGAGGCTACGCAATCGGACGCCGCCACCTCGGGCACCTGCATCGGATCTCGAGGCCGACCGCGCATACTGTCCACGTCAGCCTGCCATCTCGCCCGGTCGGCCTTCCCCATGTTGCGACCTCACCTCCCCGCCACCGCGCTCACCCTGCTCCTCGGCGTACTGTCCTGGTCCTGCGCCACCAACGCCTCTGATCAGGCACGACCTGTCCCGACGGCGTCCACCGTTACCGCGACCACGACGGCGGACTTGGCCGACAAACCGGACAACCAGCCAACGACATCGACGCCCACATCAATGACCGAATCGCCGCTTGGCGAAGAGGACGCTGGGTATACCCAAGAGCACGTCGAAAGCGGCAGCGGCGAAGGCAGGGACGCCGAGGCGAACACGACCATCGACGATCAATACACCGGGTTGGACGAGCCCGCGACGTCAACGGTGACCCCGACGACCGTCGCGGGGCGTTTAGCGGGCGATAGCGGCGGCAGTATGACGGGTGACCACGACACGGATGGCAAGGAGGCAGATCCCCGGCCAGCCTTCCAGACGGCAGTCCCCACCGGAACCGTCGTAGACGGCCACTACGCCGACCCTAGAGGAAGCATCTACACGGAGTTCCAGGCCGGCTTCGACCGGAACCACCCCTTCCAGTCCCTGGAGGCCTTCTGCCTTCCTGCACCTCCCCCGGAGGACGATCCGGTGGACGTAGAACCCGGTATCAGCGCTGAGGCGGTCACCATCGTCCACCTCCACACCCGATTAGATGAGTTGGAGCGGATCGGCTTCGCTGCGCCAGTAGGTGAGGTAGACGCCATGGCTCGGACCTTCGTTGACATCGTCAACAGTGAGTGCGGGGGCATCCATGGCAGACGGTTGGACCTCCGGACGGTTGATGTCTCGGCCCTGGGTGGCGGGGGGTTCGACATCGACACACTCCGGGAGGCGGCCTGCCTCGAAGCGGTGGAGGTCCACCGGGCGGTCGCCGTGCTGGCCGTGGAAGCCGTCCCCGGGACGGCGGCCCGGTGCCTGACCCGGACCCACCGAACCTCCTTCATGACCATACGTGGAATTTCTGACCGAGACCTAGGGCGCGCCGGAGGCCTCCTCCTCGCCCTGGAGCCTGGTGACCGGACCAGCCTTCGACTGGCCGTGAGCACCGCTGCAGCAAGGGGCGTCCTGACCGGAGCCACCATCGGCATCGTGACGCCCGACGCTCCGCAGCGGTCAGACGACGTCGTGGAGGTCCTCCTTGAGGCGCTGGCTGAACGTGCCCTCGTGGCCACCGTGCACCAACTGGGCTGCGAGGGCACTACGCCCTGCCGGGTGGGAATGGAGACGGCGGTTGCTGGGATGCTGGAAGCCGGCGTCGATCTGGTCTTCCCGCTCCTAGACCGGACGACGCTGCCGTGGCTGGTCCTCGAGATGATTGACCAGGGGATGCCGGCGCCCACCTTCGTGCAGTCGGGGTTGGATGGCCAGGGCCTCGATGTCGTGGCCTCGGAGGTAGCCGAGTTTGGGGGGTCGCCGGCTGGCAGCTACTACGACGGCGCGTGGATCCTGGATGGCTCTGCCACGGGAAGCCACCGGCGGGACGGTTTCGAGTCTCGGCCCTTTGATGATCTGTGCAACCGGGAACTCGGTCGGGTGGCCGGCCACGACCCGGCGGTTGTCGACGACCCGTCAGACGACGTCTACCGCACGGTGGTCGAGGCGTGCAGCCTGGTCCGGGCCGTAGCCCGAGCCGTGTACGACGCCGGCCCGAACCCCAGCCGACTTGCTATACAGGTCAACTTGGCCGCTCTCGGCAACCTGGACGCTGTCGACATGCGTCCCGTCACGTCGATGGACGGCAGCCTCACGGTCCAGGTCAGTCGCTACGAGTACCCGTGTCTACACGGACCTGGCTTCGGTGCCTCGGCGGGCTGCGTGTTCCCGATAACCGACCCGGTCCCCGTCGGCTGAGCGACGACCCGGGTCCGGGGATCAGACTCGAACGCTGAAACCTACGGTCTCACCTCGTAGTAGAGGTTGGTCGGGTCCTCCACCTCGTGGAGGGTGAACTGGCTGAACCCCGCCTCGGTGACCATGGCCTCCAAAGTCACCGGGTCCAGCCCCAGGGTGCCCAACCCCAACCCGTCAGGAGTCGACATAGCCGAAGCCATACAGGACGCCACTGAGGTGGAGTACATCATGGCCAGCATGGGGTTTCGGAGGTTCCGGCCCCACTCTGGGGCCGACCGGATTTCCTTGACTAGCCAAGTACCGTCGTCGGCCACGGCCCGGCGGATAGCTGCCATCGCCAGGTCAGGACGCGGCATGTCGTGCAGGCAGTCCAGGGTCAGCATTAGGTCCACGTCACCCGTTGGCGGAACCTCCTCACCACCCGCCAGGTGAACGGTGACGTTGTCAGCACCAGCAAACCGCTGCTTCGCAGCCTCGATGGCCCGCTCCGAAACGTCATAACCCTCGTAGGTGGACGCCGGGAAGGCCTCGGCCAGTAGTTCCAGGGCCAGCCCCGCCCCGCAACCCACATCCACCACCCGGGCTCCGTCCGTCAGACGCTCGACAACGCCGTCTAGAAGCGGGATCACGGTAGGCACCAGAAGGGCCCGAGCCATCGGGGCCAGCATGGCCTCCACGTGCTCCTCGGACCCCTCGCCCTGGTCGTCGTAGGTGAGACCCAGTCCGGTTCGAAACGCCTCGACCAGTGCGTCAGCCACCGCCGGGTCTCGTTGGCGAGCAAATACGCCGGCGGCGTAGGTCGGTTGGTCGGTCCGGGCCAGCACCATGGCGGCCTCAGGTTCCAGGATGAACGTCTCACCATCTTCGGACGCCAGCAACTCAGCGGCAGCTTGGCTGCGGAGCCACTCCCGCAGCCACCGCTCGTGGAGTCCGGTGGCGACAGCCAGATCAACGGAAGTGACCGGCCCGGCACCGTCCAGAGCCCGGTAGAGGCCCAGTCGGACCCCGAGGTGGATCATGAGACCCACCATCTCGCCCTGCTTGTAGCCCCAGGTGGTCAGCGTGTAGCGCCCGAGCAGATCCCGGTCGATTCCCACAGCTCTCACTCCTCCACATCGGTCTTCTCCGGGTCCTGCACCCAGATAGCCCCATCGTGTTCCACGCACTGCACGACCGCCAAGTCCCCTTTGCGGTCGCGACGGCCGTTCACATTCTGCTTCCATCCTTCGCCATCGGTCCCAAACCGCCAGAAGTGGCTCAGGCAGACCAGTTCCTCGCCCTCGATCGTCCCCTCGTGAGCAAGGTGGGACCACTGGTGGGGGCAGCGGGCCTCCGCTACGCAGGGACGTCCCGATGAGGTGCGCCACACCACCAGGTCCTCACCGGCCAGTTCTGCCGAGACGATCTCCCCAACCGGTACGTCGCCGGTCAGGCGGACCCAGCCGGGGCCGGGAGAAGAGGCGGCCGGATCCTCGGCCACCGCTCAGACGTCCGTGTACCGGGTGACGGCCACCGCTGAGCCGATCATCCCCACCGCCCCGCCGACGGCCAGTAGCCAAAGGCTGGTGTCCCAGATGTAGCCGTCGGGCACAGCAAACCCCCGGAAAAGCGGCACCGCGTCCGACTCCTGAAAGTAGGCCAGCACCTGGTCGTCCACCACGAACAGCGCCGGCACGGCCAACGCCGCACCGATTAGGCCGTGGATTGTCCCCTCCAGCATGAATGGGATACGGATAAACCAGTTAGTGGCCCCAACCACCTTCATGACCTCGATCTCCTGGCGGCGAGCAGTGATCGCCGTAAACACGGTGTTGAGGATGAGCAGTGTCGAAACAGCCACCAACACGACGGCCGCCACCAGAAGAGCCTGACTAACCCGGTTTGAGAAGTCCTCGATCTGGTGGATGGCCTCGGTGGCGGTGGCTACCTCCTTGACCCCGGGCTGCTCACCGAACTGGCGAGCCATCTCGGCCACATTCCCTGCCTCCGGGTTATTGGGCACAATCCGGTAGGAGGGAGGCATGACGTCCGGCGAGACGCTCTCCACTAACTCCGGCTTGTCGGTGAAAAGGCGCTGGAACTCTTCATAGGCCGCCATCTTGTCGACGTAGGTGTACCTCGAGATAGCCGGACTGGAGTCCAGAACGTTCCGGATGGCCGCGTCCTGTTCGGCCGAGGCGTTGGGCACCATGAACACAATGAACTCGACGCCCTCCTGGAACTGGGCCGTTGCCCGCTCTGCACCTTCACGGATCAGCAACGAGGCCCCCACTAGAGACAGGGAGATGGCAACCGTCAGGATGGCTGCCAGGGTCAGGCTGAGGTTCCGCCACAGGCTGACCACTGTCTCGCGGACGTAGTACCAAAGTCGGTAGAGCACGTCAGGAGATCCCGGCCGGGCCGTCCTCATAGACCCCGCGCGACTCGTCTCGCTTGATGACCCCCCGATCCAACTCGATAACTCGCCGTCGCATCGTGTCGACAATGGTCCGGTCGTGGGTGGCCATAACCACCGTCGTGCCCGTCCGGTTGATCCGGTCCAGGAGTCGCATGATGCCCACCGAGGTCGCCGGGTCGAGATTTCCCGTGGGCTCGTCGGCTAGCAGGATGAGCGGCCGGTTCACGAAGGCCCGTGCGATTGATACCCGTTGCTGCTCGCCGCCCGACAGCTCGCCGGGCAAGCGTTCGGCCTTCCGGGTCAAGCCGACCAGCTCGAGGATGGCCGGGACCTGTTGGCGGACCACCTGCCGGGGCCGGCCGATTACCTCCAGGCCAAAGGCCACGTTTTCGTAGACCGTCTTCTTGGGCAGGAGCTTGTAATCCTGAAAGATGTAGCCGATGTTCCGGCGCAAGTAGGGCACCTTCCATGAGCTCAGGGAGCCGACGTCCTTGCCCGCCACCATGATCCGTCCCGAGTCGGCGACCTCCTCCCGGTTCAGGAGACGGATAAAGGTGGATTTCCCCGAACCCGACGGCCCAACCAGGAACACAAACTCGCCCCGTTGGATTTCCGCCGTAGCGTTTTTCAGGGCTACCACGTCACCTTTGAAGATCTTGGAGACACCCTCCAACTTGATCATCGCCCAACTCCGCGCCGCGTCGATACAAGGTAGAGCGGTTGTGGGGGCACGGAGCGGACGGTACCAGAGGCCCGTCAGCCGATCGCGGCGCCCCGGAGCCTCCGCAAACCGTCGACCGGTCGGTCGTCAGCCTTCGGGCAGGGACCGGGCCCAGCGCAGATAGGCCTCCATGAAGCCGTCCAAGTCGCCGTCCAGCACCCGCGCCACGTCGCCTACCTCATGCTCGGTTCGGAGGTCCTTGACCATCTGGTACGGCTGGAGCACGTAGGACCGGATCTGGCTTCCGAAGTCGACGCCCCGCTGCTCACCGCCGATCTCGGCCAGTTCCGCGTCACGCTTCTGGTGTTCCAGGTCCAACAGACGGGCGGCCAGCATCTGCATGGCACGGTCCTTGTTCTGGTGCTGACTCCGCTCGTTCTGGCAGGAAGTCACGATCCCGGTCGGCAAGTGTGTAATGCGGACCGCTGAGTCGGTGACGTTGACGTGCTGGCCACCGGCCCCCGAGGACCGGTAGGTGTCGATCCGTAGGTCTCCCTCGTCGATCTCCACCTCGTCGACGATCTTGTCGAAGAACGGCACCACCTGGAGGGACGCGAAGGCCGTCTGACGCTTGGACTCCTTGTTGAACGGTGAGATCCGGACGAGGCGGTGTACCCCCCGCTCGCTCTGGAGAAGGCCAAAAGCGTGGCGCCCCCGGACCACGAACTCGGCTGAGCTGAGGCCGGCTTCCGTACCCTCCGATACTGACTCCACCACCAGGTCAAAGCCCCGACGGTCGGCCCACCGGGTGTACATCCGTACCAGGATCTCGGCCCAATCCTGAGCGTCGGTTCCCCCGGCACCGGACTGTACGTGGCAGACAGCGTCGCCTTCGTCGTACTGACCGGAGAACAGGCTGCGTAGTTCTAGGGCGTCCATGCGGGACGACAGGTCGCCAACGGCTTCAGTTATCTCACCCTCTAGGCTCTCGTCTTCCTCCTCGGAGGCCAGTTCGGCCAGTGTCTCGGCGTCCTCCAACCGAGTGATCAAGTTGCTGTGTAGGTCAAGGTCTTCGACCACTCTGGCCAGGTCTTTCTGGACCCGACGTCCCCGGTCCTGGTCATTCCAGAGCTCCGGGTCGGCCATTTCTGCTTCCAGTGCTGTCCGACGCTGTTGCTGTTCGGCGATCCGGAGGTAGGTGGCCGCCTCGTCCAGCCGACTCCGGAGCGCGGACAACTCGGTGGTGAAGTCCTGCATCTCAGCCCCCGTGGCACTGCTTGAACTTGCGCCCCGACCCGCACGGACAAGGGGCGTTACGGGGGGTCTTCTCCCAATCGGAGTTGACCTTGGTGGGAACGGGTGTCGGGGTCGATTCCTCGACGGGGGCCGGAGCCCCTGCTGCCGCGGCTACGGCTGCCGCCCCGGTCACCGGGCCCTCGGGGCCGCTGGTTGTCATGTCGGAGGGCTGCCCGGAGTCGTCGGTCGTGGTTACCTGGATCCGCATCACGTAGCGGAGGAAATCCCTGCCGATCAGATCGTCTAACTGGCCGAACAGCTCAAACCCTTCGCGCTTCCACTCCGTGGCCGGGTCCCGTTGTCCCATAGCCCGAAGGTGGATGCCCTCGCGGAGGTGGTCCATCTCATAGAGGTGCTCGCGCCAGCGTTGGTCGATGATTCGGAGCAGTACCTGGCGTTCCACCTCGCGCATGGTTTCCGCCCCGAGCTCGGCCTCCCGGCCCTCGAAAACGGCCAGCCCGTCGGCCACCAGGACGTTGGCCAGCTCGGTAGGACCTCGCACGACAGCCAGGTCCTCCACAGAAAGACCGAGCGGCCAGTACGAGTCGACCTCGACCCGTAGGCCGTCTAGGTCCCAGTTCTCCGGCAGGTCGGACCCGCAGAACATGTCGATTACCCCGTCGACAACCGAACCCAGAGCCTCGAGGACCTCCTCGCGCAGGCTCGTGTCGTCCAGCATCTGGTCGCGACGTCGGTAGATCACGTTGCGCTGCTCGTTCATAACCTCGTCGTACTTGAGGACGTTTTTGCGGACTTCGGCGTTCTTCTGCTCAACCGTGGTTTGGGCCCGCTCAATTGCCTTGGTCACCATCTTGGATTCCAGGGGAACGTCCTCGGGCAGGGCCCGGTCCATGACGCCCCGGACGGTGTCCGAGGCGAACAGCCGCATGAGGTCGTCCTCTAGGGAAAGATAGAAGCGACTCTCTCCCGGGTCCCCCTGCCTGCCGCTCCGACCGCGAAGCTGATTGTCGATACGACGCGACTCGTGGCGCTCTGTTCCCAGCACGTACAGACCACCGTGGGCACGGACCTGGTCCCCTAGCTCGGCACACTCCGGCTCAAAGCGTTCCACCAGGGCGTTCACCTGCTCCCGGCCCTCCGGCGTCGCCGGATCAAGGCCGTTGGCCCGAACCTCGCGCTCGGCCAAGTTCTCTGGGTTGCCGCCCAGGAGAATGTCTACTCCCCGTCCGGCCATGTTGGTGGCTACGGTGACCGCCCCCGGGCGACCGGCCTGGGCCACCACTTCGGCCTCACGAAAGTGCTGCTTGGCGTTTAGGACCTCGTGATCCACACCGTGCTTTTCCAGTTCACGGGAAAGCCGCTCAGAGTTCTCCACCGAGACCGTGCCGACCAGCACCGGCTGGCCGACGTCGCGGCGCTCCACGATGTCGGACACCACGGCGTCGAACTTCCCTGCCTCCGTCTTGAAGATCAGGTCGCTCTGGTCGAGGCGGACCATTGGGCGGTTGGTGGGGATGGGGACCACCTGGAGGCCGTAGATCCCGGCCAACTCTGCAGCCTCGGTCTCTGCCGTTCCGGTCATCCCGGCCAGTTTCTCGTAAAGGCGGAAGTAGTTCTGGAGGGTGATGGTGGCCAGGGTCTGGTTCTCCTCCTTGATTGACACCCCCTCCTTGGCCTCGACGGCCTGGTGGATACCGTCGGACCACCGTCGCCCTTCCAGGACCCGGCCCGTGAACTCGTCAACGATCCGGACTTCGCCGTCGACCACGATGTAGTCCTTGTCCCGCTGGTACAACTCCTTGGCCTTCAGCGCGGCGTGGAACTGGTGGACCAGATTGGAGGAGACCTGGTCGTACAGGTTGTCCACGCCCAGCGCGGCTTCGATGGCGTGGACTCCGTCCTCGGTCGGGGCGATGACCCCCTTCTCCTCGTCTACCTCGTAGTGATGTTCGCGCTTGAGACCCCGGACTACAGCAGCGAACCGCTGGTAGAGAGCAGCCGCCTCACTCAACCGGCCACTGATAATCAGCGGGGTTCGGGCCTCATCGATGAGGATTGAGTCCACCTCATCCACAATGCAGAAGGCGTGGCCTCGCTGCGCTTTCTCCTCGTCGGACATAGCCATGTTGTCCCGGAGGTAGTCGAAACCGAGCTCGTTGTTGGTTCCGTAGGTGATGTCGGCGGCGTAAGCAGCTCGCTTCTCGGCCCGGTCCCGAACCTCGGGTATCACCAGACCCACCGAGAGTCCGAGCCAGCGATGGATCTGGCCCATCCACTCGGCGTCTCGGCTGGCCAGGTAGTCGTTGACCGTGCAGAGGTGGACACCCTGTCCCGATAGGCCGTTGAGGTAGGCGGGCAGAGTCGAGACAAGAGTCTTGCCCTCGCCGGTACGCATCTCAGCCACCCATCCGAGGTGAAGGGCCATGCCTCCCATTAGCTGTACGTCGTAGTGCCGCTGCCCGATAACCCTCCACGCGGCCTCCCGGACTACAGCGAACGCTTCGACGAGCAGGTCGTCGATTTCCTCGCCT